>NZ_VMMR01000019.1:0-27235 GCF_013277285.1 Streptococcus sp. 339
TGTTGGGCGCCTCAATGAAGACGACATAGCATTCCTTGTCAGTATATGCGAGAATATCGCTATTGTTATGGGGCAGTAGATGATCAGACAGGAGATTCCTTTTTCCTCATTGCTGGAGGATGCAATACTGAGTGGATCAATGAATTTCTACTGCAAGTCTCACAAGCTTATCCAGCTGACTATATTTTACGTCTCCTGGATAATGCTATATGGCATAAATCAAGTACCTTAGAGATTCCAAGTAATATTGAGTTGGCTTTTATCCCACCTTATACACCAGAAATGAACCCTATTGAACAAGTCTGGAAAGAAATTCGAAAACGAGGTTTTAAAAACAAGGTTTTCCAAACATTGGAAGCCGTCATTGATAAGCTTCAAGAAGTTATTCAAGGACTGGAAAAAAGCGTTTTAAAGTCCACTGTCAGTAGACAATGAACAAGGTTGCTTTTTGAAAATGATTGAGTATCAAAGCACTGTTTTGAGGTTGTGGATAGAACTGACGAAGTCAGCTCAAAGCACTGTTTTGAGGTTGTAGATAAGACTGACGAAGTCAGTCACATATATACACTAAGGCGACGCTGACGTTGTTTGAAGAGATTTTCGAAGAGTATTAACTATTATGCTTTACAAACTAGTGTGAAAGTGGTATATTATAGATGAAGTTACTAGTAGGTATTACAAAATAGATAGAAGGGGGAAGGGATGAAGGAAACTCAACTATTAAAAGGTGTTCTTGAAGGTTGTGTCTTGGATATGATTGGTCAAAAAGAGCGGTATGGTTATGAGTTGGTTCAGACTTTGCGAGAGGCTGGATTTGACACTATCGTTCCAGGAACTATTTATCCTTTATTACAAAAGTTAGAAAAAAATCAATGGATAAGAGGTGACATGCGCCCGTCGCCAGATGGTCCAGATAGGAAGTATTTTTCGTTAACTAAAGAAGGAGAAGAGCGTGTTTCAGTCTTTTGGCAACAATGGGATGATTTGAGTCAAAAAGTAGAAGGAATTAAGAATGGAGGATAAACCATGAAGAAAATGAAGTATTACGAAGAAACAAGCGCTTTGTTACATCAGTTTTCTGAGGAGAATCAAAAGTATTTTGAGGAACTGTGGGATAGTTTTAATCTTGCTGGATTTCTCTATGATGAGGACTATCTCAGAGAGCAGATTTATTTGATGATGTTAGATTTTTCAGAAGCAGAACGAGATGGCATGAGTGCAGAGGATTATTTAGGTAAGAATCCTAAAAAATTAATGAAAGAGATGCTCAAGGAAGCACCACGCAGTTCGGTCAAAGAGTCCTTTTTAACACCAATTCTTGTCCTAGCGGTATTACGTTACTATCATCTACTGGGTGATTTTTCTAAAGGTCCTCTCTTAACAGTCAATTTGCTCACGTTTTTAGGGCAACTTCTTCTTTTTCTAGTTGGCTTTGGGCTTGTGGCTACAATCTTACGTTGGAGCTTAGTCCAAGATTCTTCTAAAATGAAAATTGGCACCTATATTGTCGTTGGAAGTCTTGTTCTGCTAGTCGTTCTAGGATATGTAGGAATAGGAAGTTTTGTACAAGAAGGAGCATTTTATCTTCCTGCTCCCTGGGATAGTTTCCTTGTCTTTACGCTTTCTCTAGTCATCAGTATTTGGAATTGGAAAGAAGCGGTCTTTCGTCCCTTTGTCAGTATGATTATTGCCCATCTTGTGGTAGGTTCTCTGCTTCGTTACTATGAGTGGATGGGAATTTCAAATGTTTTTCTTACAAAAGTTATTCCTTTAGCTGTCCTCTTTATTGGAATCTTTGTCTTGTTCCGTGGGTTTAAGAAGATAAAATGGAGTGAAATATAGTCAAAAAGCCGTTGCAAAGCGGTTTTTTGTTATAATGAAGGGAAGAATATTAGAAATTTAAGGAGAAAAATTTGATGAGATACATAACTCTTGGTCAAGATGACAAAGAATTATCAAAAATTGTTCTCGGAATGATGAGAATAGAAGATAAGTCTGTAAAAGAAGTTGAAGAACTGGTAGAAACAGCACTGTCTGTTGGAATCAATGCTTTTGACTTGGCTGATATTTATGGTCGTGGTCGTTGTGAAGAACTGTTAGGTCTTGTCCTAAAAAATCGTCCAGATTTAAGAGAAAAGATGTGGATTCAGTCCAAATGTGGCATTCGCATAGAAGAATTTACCTATTTTGATTTTTCTAAGGACTATATTATAAAATCAGTAGACGGTATTTTGCAAAGATTGCAGGTTGAGTATTTAGATAGCTTGCTTCTTCATCGACCAGATGCTTTGATGGAATCTGACCAAGTAGCAGAAGCCTTTGATTTCCTTTATAAACAAGGTAAGGTTCGAGATTTTGGAGTTTCTAATCAAAATCCTATGATGATGGAGTTACTTAAAAAAGATGTCAAGCAACCGTTAGCTGTTAATCAGCTACAATTGAGTGCGGCTTTTACTCCAGGATTCGAATCAGGTTTTCATGTTAATATGGAAGATAGTCAAGCAGCTATGCGAGATGGCAGCATTTTTGAATATTGCCAATTACACGATGTGGTCATTCAAGCATGGTCTGTTTTACAATTCGGGTATTTTAGAGGGAATTTTGTTGGAAATGAGAAATTTCAAGCTTTAAATCAAGTACTTGATCGTTTAGCTATTAAATATGGAGTAACCTCTTCAACTATTGCTATTTCTTGGATATTGCGTTATCCAGCAAAAATGCAGGCAGTCGTAGGTACCACAAATCCTAATCACTTGAGAGAAGTTAGCCAAGCGGCAAACTTTAGCTTAACAAGAAAAGAATGGTATGAAATTTATCTTGCAGCAGGGAATAATTTGCCGTAAGTAGAAGCAGATGTAAATAAATCACAGTCAAAAAGCCGTTGCAAAGCGGTTTTTTTGTTATAATGAAGGGAAGAATTATTGATTTTAAAGGAGAATAACATGACTTTTGAAGAAATCCTGCCTGGGTTAAAGGCTAAGAAAAAATATGTACGAACTGGTTGGGGAGGTGCTGAAAACTATGTCCAACTTTTTGACACTATCGAGCAAAATGGGGTTGCACTTGAAGTGACGCCCTACTTCCTAATCAACGTTTCTGGCGAAGGAGAAGGTTTTTCCATGTGGAGTCCGACACCTTGTGATGTTTTGGCGACGGATTGGGTAGAAGTGCATGACTAGACGCGTATTGATTACGGGAGTAAGTTCAGGGATTGGTCTGGCTCAGGCTCGACTCTTTTTAGAGAAGGGCTATCAAGTTTATGGAGTTGACCAAGGTGAAAATCTACTCTTAGAGGGTGATTTCCACTTTTTACAGAGAGATTTGACCTTGGACTTGGAACCTATTTTTGACTGGTGTCCTCAGGTTGAGGTTTTGTGCAATACTGCTGGAGTTTTGGATGATTACAAACCACTGTTGGAACAAACGGCGCAGGAAATTCAGGAGATTTTTGAAATCAACTACATGACTCCTGTTGAGTTGACTCGCTATTATTTGACACAAATGCTGGAAAATAAAAAGGGAATCATCATCAATATGTGCTCCATTGCTTCTAGCCTAGCAGGTGGAGGTGGTCACGCCTATACTTCATCCAAGCATGCCTTGGCTGGCTTCACCAAGCAGTTGGCTCTAGACTATGCTGAAGCTGGAATTCAGGTCTTTGGGATTGCTCCAGGAGCTGTCAAGACGGGTATGACCGCTGCCGACTTTGAACCAGGTGGTTTAGCGGACTGGGTGGCTAGTGAAACGCCAATCAAACGCTGGATTGAGCCAGAGGAAATAGCAGAAATCAGCCTTTTCTTAGCAAGTGGAAAAGCAAGCGCCATGCAAGGACAAATCTTGACAATAGATGGCGGCTGGTCTTTGAAGTAGGAGGATCTGATGGAAATCAAAAGACACTTTGGAGTCTACGCTGTTTGCTTTGAAAATGGGAAGTTACTCTGCATTGAAAAAACGAGAGGTCCTTATCAACATCGGTATGATCTACCTGGAGTCAGTCAGCAACTTGGTGAAGGACTGACGGAAACGCTGACTAGAGAAGTTATGGAAGAGACGGGATTTACTGTTAGAAGCTACTCTACTCCTCGAATCTACGATGTTTTCGTCAGGGAAGAGTTAAAAAATTTTATGGTTCACCATGCATGCCCTTGTATGATGTTGAAATGACTGAGAGTGCACCTCAAGTTACGATTTCGGAAGCTGTGTCTGATGGTGCGAATGATTCACTTGGATATATTTGGATGGATATTCAAGAGATCACAGAAGAAAATGCATCGCCATTGGTCTTGAAGGTTAAGTCTGAATTATTAGGATTTCCAGAACTGGACAAGACTTCTTACATGAATTGGAAGGTGAAGTAGGGGAATAATGGAACTATTTAAAACATGGAAGAAAAATATGGTTCTCTATGGTCTTAAATCTCAAATCGGAACTGTCTACCGAAACAGTGATAGGACAACAAGCTTTTATGATGTTGGGAATTTTCTATACCTAGCAGGGGAGTTAGATTCCAGATTTTGGGAAGATTTTGTTAGGAAATATGGTTTAGATTATAAGATTATTATTTCAGAAAATACCAATTGGCAAGATTTTCTGCATCGGAAAGTGGGGCTAAATTCTTTTACTCGCTATTCTTTTAAAGATAAGGCAAATTTTCAAGTTGAATTTCTAAATGATCTAGTTACTCATTTAGAGGAAGGTTACAATATTGTGCCTATTGATAATCATATTTATAACTGCTTTTCTGAGGAAGAATGGTCACAAGATTTACAGGGGGATTTTGAGTCCTATCCGGATTTTGTTTTAAAAGGTGGATTTGGCTTTGTGATTCTTAAAAATAATGAACTGATTGCCGGGATTTCCTCAGGGTTAGTTTACCGTGGAGCAGTTGAAGTGGAAGTTGCAACTAGAGCAAACGAACAAGGAAATGGATTTGCTAAAAAACTTGGTGCTGCAATGATTCTAGAGAGTTTAAATAGGGATATGTTTCCACTTTGGGATGCTCATAATGAGGCTTCCAAAAAAGTAGCAGAATTTTTAGGATATGAGTTAGCTGAACCTTATGAAGCTTTTGAACTAGAGGAAATTTTGATATAATTATATATGATGTTGTATCTTTTAAGACGAGGTGAATGGCTATGAAAAATCAACTTGCCCTTAGTGGCGAAAAAATTATTGAAAAAGTTTACCCCTAATTATTTCACCACGTCGGCATGATTCGTGGGGAATACTTGTTGAGAGAGCTCAACAAAAACATACTGTTACCTAGTTGTCAGCAATTTGTAAAAGATTTATCTAGCGATTATCTGCTCCCTGTACTCAGATGAAGAAGTCTGGTATCGTTTTACTGAATTAACGAATACAGAAGCTAATTGTCTAAAGGGGACTAAAGAGTATTTTGATGAAAATCATCCCTTGTTTGGGTTATAGAGGAACGAGGCGTTTGCTGGCGTGTCCGGATGAATTTCAGGCTGAAGCACATGTCGTTACAGAAGTTTATCAAACCAACTCCAATCTATCTCTTATCTTTCCTTTTGTCAATGATGCTGAGCAGTTAAAGCAAGCTATTACAGTACTGCGTCAGCATGGTTTTACTGGAAAAATTGGCATAATGATTGAATTACCGTCAGCGTATTTTGACTTGGACAGGATACTGGAAGCTGGTATTTCAAAGATTGTAGTTGGAATGAATGATTTGACTTCTTTTGTTTTTGCGACTGTGAGAAACAGTCAATGGCATGATATGGAAAGTCCAATAATGTTAGATATGTTGAGACAGATGCAGGATAAAGCAAGGATGAAAAAGATTGATTTTGCTGTAGCAGGCTATCTGAATACTTCTTTCATACAAAAAATGAATCAGTTGGGTATCAAGTGCATTATCCACTACAGTTCTATTCCAGAGATTTTTGATTTAGAGATTGACCATCCAGATCATCTTAAACACATAAAAGAAGAAAGTAAAAAATTACAAAGGAGTACCCATGATACCGCAAGAAATGTGGAATAAATACAAGCAAATCAATCCTTTGATCGGAGATGAAATCGATGCTTGGGCTTTTGGAGTTGAACCAGACCTTTTAGCGGATTTGGTGTTTAAAGGAGAAAAGACAGCAACAGCATCAGCCTATGACCTCTATGTACTAGAAGACGAACCACTTCCCCAAGTAGGGACCTTCGATATCATTTTAGATAGTCAAAATCAGTCTGTCTGCATTGTCGAAATTACAAAGGTTTCTGTTGAACTCTTCAATCAAGTTTCTGCGCAACATGCCTTTAAGGAAGGTGAGGGAGACAAATCACTTGCCTATTGGCGCCAGGTTCATGAGGACTTTTTCACAGACTGTTTGGGTGAAGTAGGGCTGACTTTTACACCTGAAAGCAAGGTTGTTTTAGAAGAATTTCGCAAGGTCTACCCCCTGTAGACTATTAGAAGGAAGAAAGTTTTGGAAATCGCTGTCCAATCCTTTTTTCTCAAGCAAAATATGATATAATAAGTTTGTTTGAAGAAGAGCTCTAGCTCTTAAACTTAGAATAGGAGAAAACTATGCAAGCAGTTGAACATTTTATTAAGCAATTTGTTCCTGAACACTATGATTTATTTTTAGACTTGAGTCGTGAGACCAAGACGTTTTCTGGGAAGGTGACCATCACTGGTCAAGCACAGAGTGATCGCATCTACCTCCACCAAAAAGACTTGGAAATCGCTTCTGTAGAAGTTGCAGGTCAAGCTCGTCCATTTACAGTTGATCATGACAATGAAGCCCTTCATATTGAACTTGCGGAAGCAGGTCAAGTTGAAGTGGTTATCGCTTTCTCAGGTAAAATTACAGACAACATGACAGGGATTTACCCTTCTTATTATACAGTTGATGGAGTCAAGAAGGAGGTCTTGTCTACTCAGTTCGAGAGCCATTTTGCGCGCGAAGCTTTCCCATGTGTGGATGAGCCTGAAGCCAAAGCAACTTTTGACCTCTCTCTTTGCTTTGACCAAGCAGAAGGTGAATTGGCTTTGTCAAACATGCCAGAAATCGATGTTGAAAACCGTAAGGAAACAGGTATCTGGAAGTTTGAGACAACACCTCGCATGTCTTCTTACTTGTTGGCCTTTGTTGCTGGTGATTTGCAAGGGGTGACCGCTAAAACTAAGAATGGTACCCTCGTTGGTGTATACTCTACCAAAGCACATCCACTTTCTAACCTTGATTTCTCTTTGGACATTGCCGTTCGCTCTATCGAGTTTTACGAAGATTACTACGGAGTCAAGTATCCAATCCCTCAATCTCTCCATATCGCCCTTCCTGACTTCTCAGCTGGAGCTATGGAAAACTGGGGTCTTGTGACCTACCGTGAAGTTTGCTTAATTGTAGATGAGAACTCTACCTTTGCCAGTCGTCAACAAGTTGCCCTTGTTGTGGCCCATGAATTGGCTCACCAATGGTTTGGTAACCTCGTAACTATGAAATGGTGGGATGACCTTTGGCTCAATGAAAGCTTTGCTAACATGATGGAGTACGTCTGTGTGGATGCTATTGAACCAAGCTGGAATATTTTTGAAGACTTCCAAACAGGTGGAGTACCTCTTGCTCTTGAACGTGACGCGACTGATGGTGTTCAGTCTGTTCACGTCGAAGTCAAACACCCAGATGAAATCAATACGCTCTTTGATGGCGCTATCGTCTATGCCAAAGGAAGCCGTCTCATGCACATGCTTCGCCGTTGGCTAGGAGATGCTGATTTTGCCAAAGGTTTGCATGCCTACTTTGAAAAACACCAATACAGCAACACCATTGGTAGTGACCTTTGGGATGCCCTTGGTCAAGCGTCAGGACGTGATGTCGCAGCCTTCATGGATTCTTGGTTGGAACAGCCTGGTTACCCAGTTCTTACTGTCAAAGTTGAAAATGATGTTTTGAAGATTTCACAAAAACAATTCTTTATCGGTGAGAACGAAGACAAGAACCGTCTCTGGGTTGTACCACTAAACAGCAACTGGAAAGGTTTACCTGATACACTTGAAACTGAAAGTATCGAAATCCCAGGCTACGCAGCTCTTCTTGCTGAAAATGAAGGAGCTCTTCGTCTCAACACTGAAAATACTGCCCACTATATTACCGACTATCAAAGAGACTTGTTAGAAGCTGTTCTTGCTGAGCTAGAGACACTTGATAACACAAGCAAACTGCAAATTGTTCAAGAACGTCGTTTGTTGGCTGAGGCAGGGCACATTTCTTATGCAGACTTGCTTCCAGTTCTTGATAAACTTGCTAAGGAAGAGTCTTATCTGGTGGTTTCAGCTGTTTCTCAAGTGATTTCAGCCCTTGAGCGCTTTATTGATGAAGGAACGGATGCTGAAAGAGCCTTCAAAGCCTTGGTTGCTAAATTGGCTCGTCATAACTATGACCGTCTTGGTTTTGAAGCTAAAGACGGAGAATCAGATGAGGATGAATTGGTTCGTCAGCTGGCTGTTTCGATGATGATTCGCTCAAATGATGCAGAAGCTAGTCAAGTCGCTAGCCAAATCTTTGCAACACACAAGGAGAATCTTGCAGGACTCCCAGCAGCTATTCGCTCACAAGTTCTGATCAATGAGATGAAACATCATGAGACTAAAGACTTGTTAGCACTTTATCTTGATACTTATACTCATGCAACAGATGCTGTCTTTAAACGTCAGTTGGCATCTGCTCTTGCCTATAGTAAAGATGCGGACAATATCCAAACCTTGATTGCTGCTTGGAAGGACAAATTTGTGGTGAAACCACAGGACTTGTCTGCTTGGTATTACCAATTCCTAGCTCATCAAGCAACTCAGAAAACAGCTTGGTCTTGGGCGCGTGAAAACTGGGCTTGGATTAAGGCAGCCCTTGGAGGAGATATGAGCTTTGATAGCTTTGTTATCCTTCCTGCTCATGTATTTAAGACTCAGCAACGCTTGGCGGAATACAAGGAGTTCTTTGAGCCGCAACTTTCTGACCTTGCTCTTAGCCGTAACATCGGTATGGGAATCAAGGAAATTGCAGCGCGTGTTGACTTGATTAGCCGTGAAAAAGCTGCAGTCGAAGCAGTTGTTCTTCAATACGGAAATGCATAAATAAGCCTAAAATAAAAAGAAAACTCAGCTATCTCATGTAAAATGCAGAGAGTTGAGTTTTTTTTAAGGCAAATTTGGTATAATAGTTTTAATAAGGAGGAGTTTCTCATGATAAAAATCTTATTGGTTGAGGATGACCTAGGCCTGTCAAATTCAGTATTTGACTTTTTAGACGATTTTGCGGATGTCATGCAGGTATTTGATGGGGAAGAAGGTCTCTACGAAGCTGAAAGTGGCGTCTATGATTTGATTTTGCTCGATTTGATGTTGCCTGAAAAAAATGGCTTCCAAGTCTTGAAAGAATTGCGTGAAAAGGGGATTACGACTCCAGTTCTGATCATGACTGCCAAGGAAAGTTTGGATGACAAGGGACATGGATTTGAACTGGGAGCGGATGATTATCTGACCAAACCTTTCTACCTAGAAGAACTCAAAATGCGGATTCAAGCCCTTCTCAAACGTTCAGGTAAGTTTAATGAAAATACCTTGACTTATGGAAATGTTGTAGTTAATTTGTCAACCAATACCGTTAAGGTTGAAGATACTCCTGTCGAATTGCTGGGGAAAGAGTTTGATTTACTGGTTTATTTCCTTCAAAATCAAAATGTTATTTTGCCTAAGACTCAGATTTTTGATCGTCTATGGGGATTTGATAGTGATACAACGATTTCGGTTGTCGAAGTCTATGTTTCAAAAGTCCGTAAGAAATTAAAAGGAACCACTTTTGCAGAGAATTTGCAAACCTTGCGCAGTGTTGGGTATATTTTAAAAGATGTTCAGTAAACTAAAAAAAACATGGTATGCGGATGATTTTAGTTATTTTATCCGCAACTTTGGTGTCTTCACTCTGATTTTCTCTACCATGACTCTGATTATTTTACAGGTCATGCACTCGAGTCTCTATACTTCGGTGGATGATAAACTCCACGGACTGAGTGAAAATCCTCAAGCAGTTATTCAACTGGCAGTGAATAGGGCAACAGAAGAGATTAAAGATTTAGAAAATGCTAGGGCGGACGCTAGTAAAGTAGAAATAAAACCTAATGTCAGTTCCAATACGGAAGTCATTCTCTTTGATAAGGACTTTACTCAACTTCTTTCTGGAAATCGATTTTTGGGCTTGGATAAGATTAGGTTAGAGAAAAAAGAACTAGGCCATATCTACCAGATTCAGGTTTTTAATAGCTATGGGCAGGAAGAAATCTATCGCATGATTTTGATGGAAACCAATATCAGTTCGGTTTCAACCAATATCAAGTATGCAGCTGTCTTGATTAATACCAGTCAGTTGGAGCAGGCCAGTCAAAAGCATGAGCAATTGATTGTCGTTGTGATGGTAAGTTTCTGGATTTTGTCTTTGCTTGCAAGTCTTTATCTAGCTCGGGTTAGTGTTCGACCCCTGCTTGAGAGCATGCAGAAGCAGCAGTCCTTTGTGGAAAATGCCAGTCATGAGTTACGGACTCCACTTGCAGTTTTGCAAAATCGCTTAGAGACCCTTTTCCGTAAGCCAGAAGCTACCATTATGGATGTGAGCGAAAGTATTGCATCGAGTTTGGAAGAAGTCCGAAATATGCGTTTTTTGACGACAAACTTGCTGAACTTAGCTCGGAGAGATGATGGGATTAAGCCGGAGCTTGCAGAAGTTCCAACTAGTTTTTTCAATACGACTTTCACAAACTATGAGATGATTGCTTCGGAAAATGATCGTGTCTTCCGTTTTGAAAATCGTATCCATCGTCCGATTGTCACAGACCAGCTTCTCTTGAAGCAGTTGATGACTATCCTATTTGATAATGCTGTCAAGTATACTGAAGAGGATGGTGAAATTGATTTTCTTATCTCGGCGACCGATCGTAATCTGTATTTACTGGTTTCTGATAATGGAGTCGGTATTTCGACAGAAGATAAAAAGAAAATTTTTGATCGTTTTTATCGAGTGGACAAGGCTAGAACTCGTCAAAAAGGTGGTTTCGGTTTAGGATTATCTCTGGCCAAGCAAATTGTAGATGCGCTTAAAGGAACCATTACTGTTAAAGATAATAAACCCAAGGGAACAATCTTTGAAGTGAAGATTGCCATCCACACACCATCGAAAAAGAAAAAATAAAAAGAGTCTGGGGCAAAAGTCTAACCTTAAATATAAAAAGCGAACAAAACAAGTTATCTGACACTCAGAATTCTGTTTTGTTCGCTTTTTTGTCTAATCTATCGATTTTAAAAACTTATAATAAAGAATTCCTAAAATCAAAATCCTTTTGTCCCAGACTCTTTTGGATTTATTTTCTACGTTTTCGTTTGATAATAGACCGTTGAACTTTTAAAACAAGTAAGCTGGATCCGATTGCTGCGGCAAAGGCAAGAGCAGTTGATAATTTTAATGCTAAAAAGATAAAACTAAAGATAGCAATACAGATACAAAAAACAGCGATATTGACAAAAAATAAAATTTCTTTGAAATTGCTATCAGCTTGTGCTTCAGGTGTATAAGCTTGATAATGAGGAAGTTGCGAGTTTAATTCTTCTTGATAGTCTACCTCATAGGATTGTAATTTTCTTACGGGCATGATTCTCTCCTTAACAGTACATACCTATTTTATCATTTTTTCAGCAGAGAATTATTACAGAAAGGTTACAAAAAGAATAAGGTCCCTTTTCATTTTTAAAGAATAGCTGATTTTGGAGAAATATGGTATAATTTTTCCTATGGAAAAGATTATCATTACAGCAACTGCTGAAAGTATTGAACAAGTTAAACAATTGCTCGAAGCTGGCGTAGACCGTATCTATGTCGGTGAGAAAGATTTTGGCCTTCGTCTGCCAACAACCTTTAGTCATGACCAATTGCGTGAAATCGCTAATCTGGTTCATGATGCTGGTAAGAAATTGATCGTTGCGGTTAACGCCCTCATGCACCAAGGCATGATGGATTGTATTAAGCCCTTCCTCGATTTCTTGGAAGAAATTGAGACCGATTACATTACGATTGGGGATGCAGGTGTTTTTTACGTAGTCAATCGCGATGGTTATTCCTTTAAGACCATCTACGATGCTTCGACTATGGTAACAAGTAGTCGCCAGATTAACTTCTGGGGACAAAAGGCTGGCGCATCTGAGGCTGTTTTGGCGCGTGAAATTCCATCGGTTGAACTCTTCAAAATGCCAGAGATTTTGGAAATTCCTGCTGAAGTTTTGGTGTACGGTGCTAGTGTCATCCATCATTCTAAACGTCCGCTCTTGCAAAACTACTATAACTTTACGCATATCGATGATGAAAAGACGCGCAAGCGTGACCTCTTCTTGGCTGAGCCAAGTGACCCAGAGAGCCATTATTCCATTTTTGAAGACAATCATGGTACCCACATCTTTGCTAATAACGACCTTGATTTGATGACAAAATTAACAGAATTGGTGGAGCATGGCTTTACTCACTGGAAATTAGAAGGTCTCTATACACCTGGTCAGAACTTTGTTGAGATTGCAAAACTCTTTATCCAAGCGCGTAGCTTGATTCAAGAGGACAACTTTAGCCATGACCAAGCCTTCTTGCTGGATGAAGAAGTTCGTAAACTTCACCCTAAAAACCGTTTCCTTGATACAGGATTTTATGATTACGATCCTGACATGGTTAAATAAAGTAAATGATTCGTTGAGAGAAGGAAGATGCAAATATTTCTTCTCTCAATTTTTCGTATTTCTTCACCATTTTCAACAAATCAGTAAGCTAGGATGCTCTGTTTACTGGGAATTTTAATACAAGTAACCTTCTTGAGTTTGAAAATTATCCCATGTTTGCAGGTGCCAAATGGCTCTTTTTTTGGTATAATTTTTTATAATGAAAACGATTGGTAATCGCTATGTTGTGGTGGATTTAGAGGCAACTAGCACAGGTAGTAAGGCTAAAATTATCCAAGTGGGAATTGTCGTGATTGAGGACGGAAAAATCGTTGATCACTATACGACGGATGTCAATCCACATGAACCCTTAGATGCTCATATCAAAGAACTGACAGGATTGACAGACCAACGTCTGGCGCAAGCACCTGATTTTTCGCAAGTTGCCAGAAAAATCTTTGACTTGGTGGAGGATGGGATTTTTGTAGCCCACAATGTTCAGTTTGATGCCAATCTTTTGGCGGAAAATTTATTTTTTGAAGGCTATGAACTAAGAAATCCTCGTGTTGATACGGTCGAATTGGCTCAGGTCTTTTTCCCAGAACTGGAAAAATATAGTTTGCCGATTTTGTGTCGAGAATTAGGAATTCCTCTAAAACACGCCCACACAGCTCTTTCAGATGCCCAAGCTACAGCAGAATTACTCTTATTTTTACGAGAAAAGATGGCCCAACTTCCTAAAGGACTCTTGGAACGCTTGCTGGAAATGGCTGACGCTCTCTTATATGAGTCTTACCTGGTTATTGAAGAAATTTTTCGCAACCAATCTATTCTGAGTTCTTCAGATTTGGTCCAAGTTCAAGGACTGTATTTCAAGAAAACTGCAGATCCCATGGAGTCACGAAAACTATCTCAAGATTTTTCTAAAAATATTTCTCTGTTGAATCTTGAAGTGAGGGAGGAGCAAGAAAATTTTGCTAAAGAGGTTGGCTTGCTATTGAAAGATGAGCCTGTATCATTAATTCAAGCGCCGACTGGGATTGGGAAAACTTATGGCTATCTCTTACCCGCTTTATCTCAAGCCAAAGAGCATCAGATTGTCCTTAGCGTTCCGACAAAGATTCTTCAAAATCAAATCATGGAAGAAGAAGGTAAACGTCTCAAGGAAGTGTTCCATATAGATATTCATAGTTTAAAGGGGCCTCAAAATTATTTGAAGTTGGATGCCTTTTATCGTTCCTTGCAGGAAAATGATGAAAATCGCTTATTTAGACGCTTTAAAATGCAAGTCTTGGTCTGGCTGACAGAGACAGAGACAGGAGATTTGGATGAAATTGGTCAACTCTACCGTTACCAACATTTTCTAACAGATCTTCGTCATGATGGGAATTTATCATCCCAAAGCTTATTTGTGACGGAAGATTTTTGGAAACGTAGTCAAGAAAGAGCACAAACCTGCAATCTTTTAGTGACCAATCATGCCTATCTTGTAACCAGACTTGAAGATAATCCTGAATTTGTCAGTGACCGTTTACTGATTATCGATGAAGTTCAAAAAGTTTTGTTGGCTTTAGAAAATCTGCTTCAAGAGACCTACGATATCCAGTATATTATTGATTTAGTTGATAAGGCCTTACTGGAGGAGCAAAATAAGGTCCAGCAACGAATACTAGAAAGTATTCGCTTTGAGTGCTTCTACTTGATAGAACAATTTCAGTCTGGTAAATCTAGGAAAAATATCTTAGATTCTCTAGCCAATCTCCATCAGTATTTTTTAGAATTAGAAGTAGAAGGCTTTGAGGAGCTGGTCCGCTATTTTACAGCTGACCGAGATTACTGGCTTGAAGCAACTGAAACGAGTCAAAAGAAAATTCAGATTTCTTCTACAAAATCTGGCCGTATTCTTCTGTCCTCTTTAATACCTGAGAGTTGTCAAGTCTTGGGAGTATCGGCTACTCTTGAGATTAGTCAGAGAGTTTCTTTGGCCGACCTTTTAGGCTATCCTGAAGCCAAATTTGTCAAGATTGAAGCTCGTAGAAAACAGGACCAAGAAGTGGTCTTGGTCAAAGATTTCCCTCTGGTGACAGAAACTTCCTTAGAAGTCTATGCCAAAGAGGTAGCTGATTTACTAGTGGAAATTCAAGCTTTCCAGCAACCGATTTTGGTTCTCTTTACCGCTAAAGATATGCTTCTAGCAGTTTCAGACATACTTCCTGTAAGCCATCTGGCCCAGTATAAAAATGGGGATGTTCATCAGCTAAAGAAGCGCTTTGAAAAAGGAGAACAACAAATCTTGCTTGGTGCAGCAAGTTTCTGGGAGGGAGTTGATTTTTCAAGTCATCCTTTTGTGATTCAAGTTGTACCAAGACTTCCTTTCCAAAATCCCCAAGAGCCCTTGACGAAAAAGATCAATCAGGAACTAATTCAAGAAGGGAAAAATGCCTTTTATGATTATCAATTGCCAATGGCCCTTATTCGTTTAAAACAGGCTTTGGGAAGAAGTATGAGACGCGAACACCAACGTTCTTTAACTCTTATTTTGGATAGGAGAATTGTCGGAAAACGATATGGTAAGCAAATAGTGACTTCTCTAGCAAAAGAAGCGACTGTTAAAACCGTCTCTCGATCCGAAGTTGACGAGGCTATTGATAGATTTTTTAATGAACTTTGATAAATAGTATTGTATGAAAGTATAAGGTTAGTATATATGAAACGTTCTCTCGACTCAAGAGTTGATTACAGTTTGCTCTTGCCAGTGTTTTTTCTACTGGTTATTGGCGTGGTGGCTATTTATATAGCCGTTAGTCATGATTATCCAAACAATATTCTGCCCATTTTAGGGCAGCAGGTCGCATGGATTGCCTTGGGGCTTGTGATTGGTTTTGTGGTCATGCTCTTTAATACTGAATTTCTTTGGAAGGTGACCCCCTTTCTATATATTTTAGGCTTGGGACTCATGGTCTTGCCGATTGTCTTTTATAATCCAAGCTTAGTTGCATCAACGGGTGCCAAAAACTGGGTATCGGTAAATGGCATCACCTTGTTCCAACCGTCAGAATTTATGAAGATATCCTATATCCTCATGTTGGCTCGTGTTATTGTCCAATTTACAAAGAAACATAAGGAATGGAGACGCACGGTTCCGCTGGACTTTTTGTTAATTTTCTGGATGATTCTCTTTACCATTCCAGTCCTAGTTCTTTTAGCACTTCAAAGTGACTTGGGGACGGCTTTGGTTTTTGTAGCTATTTTCTCAGGAATCGTTTTATTATCAGGGGTTTCTTGGAAAATTATTATCCCAGTATTTGTGACTGCTGTAACAGGAGTTGCTGGTTTCTTAGCTATCTTTATTAGCAAGGACGGACGAGCTTTTCTTCACCAGATTGGAATGCCGACCTACCAAATTAATCGGATTCTGGCTTGGCTCAATCCCTTTGAGTTTGCCCAAACAACGACTTACCAGCAGGCTCAAGGGCAGATTGCTATTGGGAGTGGTGGCTTATTCGGCCAAGGTTTTAATACTTCAAATCTGCTTATTCCAGTTCGTGAGTCAGATATGATTTTCACGGTCATTGCAGAAGATTTTGGCTTTATTGGCTCTGTCCTGGTTATTGTCCTTTACCTCATGTTGATTTACCGTATGTTGAAGATTACTCTCAAATCAAATAACCAGTTCTACACCTATATTTCCACTGGTTTGATTATGATGTTGCTCTTCCACATTTTTGAAAATATCGGTGCTGTAACGGGCTTGCTTCCTTTGACCGGGATTCCACTGCCTTTCATTTCGCAAGGGGGATCAGCTATTATCAGTAATCTGATTGGTGTTGGTTTGCTTTTATCGATGAGTTACCAGACTAATCTAGCTGAAGAAAAGAGCGGAAAAGTCCCATTCAAACGGAAAAAGCTTGTATTAAAACAAATTAAATAAGGAGAAAATCATGGTAAAAGTAGCAGTTATGTTAGCTCAGGGCTTTGAAGAAATTGAAGCCTTGACAGTTGTAGATGTCTTGCGTCGAGCCAATATCACATGTGATATGGTTGGTTTTGAAGAGCAAGTAACGGGTTCGCATGCAATCCAAGTAAGAGCAGATCATGTCTTTGATGGAGATTTATCAGACTATGATATGATTGTTCTTCCTGGAGGTATGCCTGGTTCTGCACATTTACGTGATAATCAGACCTTGATTCAAGAATTGCAAAGCTTCGAGCAAGAAGGGAAGAAACTAGCAGCCATTTGTGCGGCACCAATTGCCCTCAATCAAGCAGAGATATTGAAAAATAAGCGATACACTTGTTATGACGGTGTTCAAGAGCAAATCCTTGATGGTCACTACGTCAAGGAAACAGTAGTGGTAGATGGTCAGTTGACAACCAGTCGGGGTCCTTCAACAGCCCTTGCCTTTGCCTACGAGTTGGTGGAGCAACTAGGAGGGGACGCAGAGAGTTTACGAACAGGAATGCTCTATCGAGATGTCTTTGGTAAAAATCAGTAAAACGGGAGTTATTCTCTCGTTTTTTATGTGGAAAACTCAGGGAAATCATCGCTTTTTTCATAAAAAAATGCTATAATGAAGGGTATGAAATATCACGATTACATCTGGGATTTAGGTGGAACTTTACTGGATAATTATGAAACTTCAACAGCTGCATTTGTTGAAACATTGGCACTGTATGGTATCACACAAGACTATGACAGTGTCTATCAAGCTTTAAAGGTTTCTACTCCTTTTGCGATTGAGACATTCGCTCCCAATTTAGAGAATTTTTTAGAAAAGTACAAGGAAAATGAAGCCAGAGAGCTTGAACACCCGATTTTATTTGAAGGAGTTTCTGACCTATTGGAAGACATTTTAAATCAAGGTGGCCGTCATTTTTTGGTCTCTCATCGAAATGATCAGGTTTTGGAAATTTTAGAAAAAACCTCTATAGCAGCTTATTTTACAGAAGTGGTGACTTCTAGCTCAGGCTTTAAGAGAAAGCCAAATCCCGAATCCATGCTTTATTTAAGAGAAAAGTATCAGATTAGCTCTGGTCTTGTCATTGGTGATCGGCCGATTGATATCGAAGCAGGTCAAGCTGCAGGACTTGATACCCACTTGTTTACCAGTATCGTGAATTTAAGACAAGTATTAGACATATAAGAAAAAGGAATAAGATGACAGAAGAAATCAAAAATCTGCAGGCACAGGATTATGATGCCAGTCAAATTCAAGTTTTAGAGGGCTTAGAGGCTGTTCGTATGCGTCCAGGGATGTACATTGGATCAACCTCAAAAGAAGGTCTTCACCATCTAGTCTGGGAAATTGTTGATAACTCAATTGACGAGGCCTTGGCAGGATTTGCCAGCCATATTCAAGTTTTTATTGAGCCAGATGATTCGATTACTGTTGTGGATGATGGGCGTGGTATCCCAGTCGATATTCAGGAAAAAACAGGCCGTCCTGCTGTTGAGACCGTCTTTACAGTCCTTCATGCTGGAGGAAAGTTCGGCGGTGGTGGATACAAGGTTTCAGGTGGTCTTCACGGGGTGGGGTCGTCAGTCGTTAATGCCCTTTCCACTCAATTAGACGTTCATGTCCATAAAAACGGTAAGATTCATTACCAAGAATACCGTCGTGGTCATGTTGTCGCAGATCTTGAAATAGTTGGAGATACGGATAAAACAGGAACAACTGTTCACTTCACACCGGACCCAAAAATCTTCACTGAAACAACAATCTTTGATTTTGATAAATTAAATAAACGGATTCAAGAGTTGGCCTTTCTAAATCGCGGTCTTCAAATTTCAATTACAGATAAGCGTGAAGGTTTGGAACAAACCAAGCATTATCATTATGAAGGTGGGATTGCTAGTTACGTTGAATATATCAACGAGAACAAGGATGTAATCTTTGATACACCAATCTATACAGACGGTGAGATGGATGATATCACAGTTGAGGTAGCCATGCAGTACACAACTGGTTACCATGAAAATGTCATGAGTTTCGCCAATAATATTCATACCCATGAAGGTGGAACGCATGAACAAGGTTTCCGTACAGCCTTGACACGTGTTATCAACGATTATGCTCGTAAGAATAAGTTACTGAAAGACAATGAAGATAATTTAACTGGGGAAGATGTCCGCGAAGGATTAACTGCAGTTATCTCAGTTAAACACCCAAATCCACAGTTTGAAGGACAAACCAAGACCAAATTGGGAAATAGCGAAGTGGTCAAGATTACCAATCGCCTCTTCAGTGAAGCCTTCTCCGATTTCCTCATGGAAAATCCACAGATTGCCAAGCGTATCGTGGAAAAAGGGATTTTGGCTGCCAAGGCTCGTGTGGCTGCCAAGCGTGCGCGTGAAGTCACTCGTAAAAAATCTGGTTTGGAAATTTCCAACCTTCCAGGGAAACTAGCAGACTGTTCTTCTAACAATCCTGCTGAAACAGAACTCTTCATCGTCGAAGGAGACTCAGCTGGTGGATCAGCCAAATCTGGTCGTAACCGTGAGTTTCAGGCTATCCTTCCAATTCGCGGTAAGATTTTGAACGTTGAAAAAGCAAGTATGGATAAGATTCTAGCTAACGAAGAAATTCGTAGTCTTTTCACAGCCATGGGAACAGGATTTGGCGCAGAATTTGATGTTTCGAAAGCCCGTTACCAAAAACTCGTTTTGATGACCGATGCCGATGTCGATGGAGCCCATATTCGTACCCTTCTTTTAACCTTGATTTATCGTTATATGAAACCAATCCTAGAAGCTGGTTATGTTTATATTGCCCAACCACCAATCTATGGTGTCAAGGTTGGAAGCGAGATTAAAGAATATATCCAGCCGGGTGCAGATCAAGAAATCAAACTCCAAGAAGCTTTAGCCCGTTATAGTGAAGGTCGTACCAAACCGACTATTCAGCGTTATAAGGGGCTAGGTGAAATGGACGATCATCAGCTGTGGGAAACAACCATGGATCCCGAACATCGCTTGATGGCTAGAGTTTCTGTAGATGATGCTGCAGAAGCAGATAAAATCTTTGATATGTTGATGGGGGATCGAGTAGAGCCTCGTCGTGAGTTTATCGAAGAAAATGCTGTCTATAGTACACTTGATGTCTAAAAAATAGGGAGAAGTAGTTCCCTTGGTCTAAAAAATATGATATAATCGTTACGATTGTTTCAAGTAAAAAAGGAGTTTGATATGTCTAATGGACAACTAATTTATTTAATGGTTGCAATTGCAGTCATTTTAGTTCTGGCTTATGTAGTGGCAATCTTTCTACGTAAGCGAAACGAGGGGAGATTAGAGGCGCTAGAAGAAAGAAAAGAAGAACTATACAATCTTCCAGTAAATGATGAAGTAGAAGCTGTAAAAAATATGCACTTGATTGGACAAAGTCAAGTGGCTTTCCGTGAATGGAATCAAAAATGGGTCGATTTATCTCTCAACTCTTTTGCCGATATTGAAAATAATCTCTTTGAAGCAGAAGGCTATAACCATTCATTTCGTTTTCTCAAGGCCAGTCATCAAATTGACCAAATTGAGAGTCAAATTACTTTGATTGAAGAAGATATTGCTGAAATTCGCAATGCTTTGGCAGACTTAGAGAAGCAAGAATCTAAAAATAGTGGTCGTGTTCTTCATGCTTTGGATTTATTTGAGGAACTTCAGCATAGAGTTGCTGAAAATTCAGAACAGTATGGTCAAGCCTTGGATGAAATTGAAAAACAATTAGAAAATATCCAATCTGAATTTTCACAATTTGTAACCTTGAATTCATCGGGTGACCCTGTGGAAGCCGCAGTGATTTTGGATAATACAGAAAATCACATTTTGGCCTTAAGTCATATTGTGGATCGTGTTCCAGCCTTGGTTACGACGCTTTCTACAGAATTGCCAGATCAATTACAGGATTTGGAAGCCGGTTATCGTAAACTAATTGATGCTAATTATCATTTTGTTGAAACGGATATTGAAGCACGTTTCCACTTGCTTTATGAAGCATTCAAGAAAAACCAAGAGAATATTCGTCAGTTGGAATTGGATAATGCCGAATATGAGAATGGACAGGCACAAGAGGAAATCAATGCCTTGTATAATATTTTTACTCGAGAAATTGCTGCTCAGAAAGTAGTGGAAAATCTACTTGCAACTCTTCCAACTTACCTTCAACATATGAAAGAGAATAATACTTTATTGGGAGAAGATATTGCACGTTTGAACAAGACCTATTTACTTCCTGAGACAGTTGCAAGCCATGTTCGTCGTATTCAGACAGAATTAGAGAATTTTGAGGCAGCTATTGTTGAGGTAACTTCAAATCAAGAAGAGCCAACCCAAGCTTATTCAGTTCTTGAAGAAAATCTTGAGGATTTACAAACTCAACTAAAAGATATTGAAGATGAGCAAATTTCAGTTAGTGAGCGCCTGACACAAATTGAGAAAGATGATATTAATGCACGTCAAAAGGCCAATGTTTATGTCAATCGTCTCCATACTATCAAGCGATACATGGAAAAACGCAATCTGCCAGGTATTCCACAAACTTTCTTGAAGTTATTCTTTACGGCCAGCAATAATACCGAGGATTTAATGGTTGAGTTAGAACAAAAAATGATTAACATTGAATCTGTTACCCGAGTTCTTGAAATTGCAACGAATGATATGGAAGCTTTAGAAACGGAAACTTATAATATTGTACAATATGCAACTTTGACAGAGCAACTCTTGCAATATTCTAACCGCTATCGCTCATTTGATGAACGCATTCAAGAAGCATTTAACGAAGCTTTAGATATTTTTGAAAAAGAATTTGATTATCACGCTTCATTTGACAAGATTTCTCAAGCATTGGAAGTGGCAGAGCCTGGTGTAACCAATCGCTTTGTTACCTCATATGAGAAAACACGTGAAACGATTCGTTTTTAAAAAGCTTAGTTCATTCTAAGCTTTTTTCTTTACTCAAAAGCCATGAGTTTACTTATTTATCATTGAAATTAATGCTTGGTTTTGATATTATTTAAATATGAAGAAAGATAGAACAAAGCGTGGTAGTCACGCTAAAATGGGACGGAGTAAAAGAGTCCAGTGGACTCTTTTAGCCTAAGCTAAATTTTAAAAAGCGAGGGTGGTTGTTTTCTCAAAGTTTTGAAGGAGCTAAAGCAACAGCTATTATTATGAGTTTGTTGGAAACAGCTAAACGTCATCAACTAAATAGTGAAAAATATCTATCCTATCTTCTAGAATGTCTTCCAAACGAGGAAACTCTCGTAAACAAAGAGGTTTTAGAGGCTTATTTACCATGGACTAAAGTTGTACAAGAAAGGTGAAAATAAGAAATCTCCAGATTAGGAACTATCGCTAAGTTCACTAATCTGGAGATTTTTCAATAGACTTCGTTATTGTACGGTTACGTTTGTCACAGTTCCTGAAATGCTTAATTCACGATTATAGTAAAATGAAATAAGAATAGGACAAATCGATCAGGACAGTCAAATCGATTTCTAAAAATGTTTTAGAAGTAGAGGTGTACTATTCTAGTTTCAATCTACTATAAAAGCACATGAACTATTCTATGACCGTGATTAGTAAGGTTTTTGCTTAATGAGTAATTGAATGGAAAGTAATTATTTAATAAAGAAATTTAGTCTTGTATTAATCGAGATTAAATTTCTTTATGTTTAAATTACATGAGAAGAGTGATTAATATTACAATTTTGTTACAAAATAAGTTTTTGATAGAATTTTCAGATAATTTAGGATATAATACTTTTAATTTAAATAAAAAGGAGTGATTTTATGGGAGACTGCAAAGATTTTTGTCATAAAAAGTACCAAATAGCAACGATTTTTCTGCTATCGGTCTTTGCATGCAGATTTGCTTTAGTACAGGTTAGTGCTGCTGAGGGGAAATTTGAAACATCCAATCAAGTTACACATGCAGTAATAATTAATAAATTAGATGATTCAAATAAGCTCGCACCGTCAGTCACGGCTGACAAGAATGCTCTAGATTCTTCTTCAAAGGAAAAAACAGAAGCGACAGCGTCAGTAAAACAAGATGATTCTATAGAATATAGAGATAATAAGTCAGACAAGAATGTAATCACACAGAAAGAAAAGACTGCTATAAAAAGTGAAGAGAAGAAGGAAGAATCAGCAGTAGAAAGAAGTTCTTCTTCCGAAAGTTCACAATCACAGTCGTTATCTCAAAGTGGACATAAAGAAAAGCCAAATAGTATCTCCAGTAATGAAATGATTACTGTCCCTAAAACATGGGAAGCAGGACACAAAGGGCAAGGAACTGTAGTCGCTGTTATAGATTCAGGCCTTGATTTGAATCATGAAGTTCTGCGTATTTCTGATCCGTCAAAGGCGAAATTTAAAAATCAGGATGATATCGAAAAAGCTAAAAAAGCTGCCGGTATTGACTATGGAAAATGGTACAGTGACAAGGTAGTATATGCTTATGATTACTTTGATGGAACTGATAATATAAAAGAGGCTGAAAAAGAGTCTCATGGAATGCACGTTACTGGTATTGTAGCTGGAAATCCAATTAATAAAGCCCCGAATTCTGAGAAGGTTTATGGGGTGGCGCCAGAAGCTCAAATTATGTTTATGAGAGTTTTTTCAGATAGAGATAAAACTACAGCCTCTGCCCTCTATGTAAAAGCCGTTGATGACGCAGTTGCGTTAGGTGCGGATGTGATCAATATGAGTTTGGGTGCAGGTGCGGGTTCAACTGTAGATGCGGGTTCAGATATTATTGAAGCAGTAAAAAGAGCACGCACTAAAGGAGTATCTGTTGTTATTGCTGCTGGTAATAGCAATACTTTCGGTAGAGGTTTTTCACAACCATTAGCAGAAAATCCTGATTATGGTCTCGTCGGAAATCCCTCTACAGTAGAAGATTCAATTTCTGTTGCTTCGATTAATAATAAAATTCTAACTACTGAAGTCTTTGAAGTAAAAGGTTTAGAAAATGACGCTACCCTTGATTATGGTAAGTTTGATTTTAATAGACCTGAAACAGAAAAAGATTTTGAAAAAGGGAAAGAATACGAATATGTAGCAACGGGTATTGGTCGTGAAGAAGATTTTGCTAATATTGATGTAAGAGGTAAGTTAGCACTGATTCAACGTGGTAAAATCCATTTCTCTGATAAGATTAAAAATGCTCTTCAACACGGTGCAGCTGGAGTTTTAATTTATAACAACGTTGAAGGTGCAAATGTTAGTATGTCTGTTACAGGTGATGCTAAGAAAATCCCATCTGTCTTTATTTCAAAATATTATGGTGAAATTCTTAAGTCTGGTCAGTATAAAATTGTCTTTAATCACAAGATGGATAATCGTAAATCAGATGTTGCAGACCAATTGTCAGATTTTTCAAGTTGGGGAGTTACAACAGATGGACAATTGAAACCAGATGTTACTGCACCTGGTGGAAATATCTATTCATCATTTAACGACAATAGTTATGGAAGTATAAGTGGAACAAGTATGGCGGCCCCTCATGTAGCTGGTGTCGCAGCATTAGTCAAAGAATATTTAGCAAAGAAACATCCTGAATTATCAGCTAGTCAAATTTCAGAGATTGTAAAAGCTTTAATTATGTCTACTGCAAAACCACATTTTAATAAACAAACTGGAGCCTATACTTCTCCACGTCACCAAGGTGCTGGCGTAGTTGACACGATGGCGGCAACAAGCACAGATCTATTTGTAACAGGTGCAAATAATTATCCAAGTGTTACTCTTGGTAATGTTGGTGATAAATTTACCTTTGAAGTTACAATTCATAATATTTCGGATAAAGACCGAACATTGAAGATGATTGTAAATACAAATACGGACGAAGTTGAAGAAGGAAAATTCACTCTCCGTCCACGAAAACTAACTGAAACAGTTTGGCCCGAAGTAACTGTGAAAGCTCATAGTACGAAGACAGTAACAGTTAGTGTAGATACAAGTAAGTTTACTGAAGAACTTAGCAAAATAATGCCAAATGGTTATTTTCTAGAAGGATTTGTTAGATTTGTCAATCCTGCAGATGATGGTTCTGTTATTGGTTTACCATTTATGGGATTTAAGGGAGAATTCCAAAATCTACCTGCAATTGAAAAACCAATTTATCAATTGATTAAGGAAGGAAACAGTGGATTTTACTCTGAAATTGATAAAGATAATCCAGGAATTTCACCTTCAGACGATGTAACTTATTTAACAAGTTCTGAAAATGATGTAAATGTTTTAAAAGCAGAGCGTCAAGGAAATCGAGTGACTGTACTCGGAGTGAAACAAGATGATGAAGGAAAATACCATCTTCAATTAGATGAAAAGGGTAATGTTCGCCTTGCTATCTCGCCGAACGATGATGGTAATAAAGATTCTGTTCAATTTAAAACTCTTGTCTATAGAAACTTGGTAAATCTTCGTGCAACTGTTTATGATTCTTCGGATACAACACACAGTCAGCCTATTTGGCAAAGTCGTCCAACAGACCTTGTGAAAAATTATTTTGATGGCGATACTAGAAATCCAAGAAGTTACATTGTAGATAAAACAGCTTGGGGAGGACAGGATTCTAATGGAAATCGAGTCTCTGATGGAATTTATGACTATGTTATTAGTTATAAGCCAGATGTCCCTGGAGCTGAAGAACAATACACAATATTTAAAATTCAAATCGATACACAAAAACCTCTGATTACTTCGGGATATATTCGTTCTCAAAAAAATCAAGAACAATTTATAGCTCGTAAACCTCAGGATGTCGGAAATGGCGGAATTCTTCTAGAAAAAGTCTTTTATATTCGTCCTTCTGAAAATAGAGAGGCGGCAGATTCAGAAATCGAACAGTATCAGATTATCAAACAAAATGAAGATGGTAGTTATACACTTCCTAAGAACATTGATAAATCGAAAATCTTCTATTATGTGGAAGACTTTGCGGGAAATGTAGATTTTATATCTCTCAAAGATCTTGTAGGTGAAGAAAATAGTGGTCGTGTAAAAATTGCTATACTAAACAATAAAACCAATGATGAGATTGATACAACTTATGTTTATCGCATTAAAAATAGCGAAGGTCAATATGTAACCGTTGATAAGTCAAAAGATACTAATTTCTTGAAATTTGGGCATTATGTTGCAGAAATTTTTAGCTATGATCGTACAGAGTTGAAATTTGTGAGTGCTCTATCTAAGGAATTTGATTTAACGAAAGAAAATAGTTTTCAAACTATTACCTTCTTGGCTAACAAAATGAAATATGCCCCAGTAACAGTTGGCTTTAATCAAGCTGTTCCTGGAACTACAATGATTACTTTAGTAGGTGAAGACGGTCAGAGTCAAGTCTTGCCAGCTGAAACATATGGTAAACATTCTTATGGTAAGAAAGTGGTTACTGGTGAATATAAAGTTCTTGTAAATCTGTCAAACGGTTATGAATTACTTGATAATCTTCAACCATTTAAAGTTCTGTTTGGTAAAAATAATGTTTTGTCACTTTCAGTTGTTTCTAAGTTAGCTCTGATTGCAGCTTTAAATAAACAAATGGAAGTAGTTAAAACTCCAAGATATTATAATACAAAACAGAATTTAAAAGAGATGTTTGAGCAAAGTGTCAAAGATGCGCAACTAGCATTGGGAAGTAAACTTAACCAAGATAAAATTGACCAAATTGTTAAGGCTTTAGAGTCTGCTATGCAAACATTGGATGGTAAGGAATCTGATATCACATCATTGAAGAATGCCATTAAAGCATATGCTGAGACAGTTAAAAAAGGTAAATATATAAATTCTGATCAAGAACGCAAAGGTCAATATGATCGTGAATTTAAACTCTTGGCATTATTAATTACAAAAGATTTGATAACTCAAGATGAAATTGACCGTCTGTTGACCACTTTCTTGCAAGCTCAAGACCAGCTGAATGGGAAAGAAACAGATTTTATGAGCCTAAAGAATGTTATCGAGGATGAAGTGAAGTTCCAAGAAAAAGATCCAAGATTTTTGACAGCTAGCAAAGAGGAGAAAGATGCATATCATCTTATTTTCAACAAAGCTAAGCTACTTTTGGAAAATGCAGAAGCTAGTCAAGAAGAAATTAATGAAGTAATCAAAGCTCTAAAAGAAACGGTTGTAAAACTTAAGGCTAATAAAGTAGAGATCCCAACCAAACCAGTTGTACCAGTTAAGCCGGTTGATCCAACTAAAGCAGTTGCACCAGTTAATCCAGTTATTCCAGCTAAACCAGTTGTAACGATCAAGCCAGTTTCTCAAGTGCAACCTGTTAAATTAGTAAGTCAAAATAGACAAGTCTCAACTATTAAGCCTTCAATTAGCAATGATAAAATTGAGAAAGCTACATCAATTACAATACATCATTCCAATATAGAAGCTAAGCATGAGAATAAAACACTAGCTGGAAGTGATCAACAAGTGCTTTTAGCTACAGTCATCAAAGAAGGAAAACAGTTACCAGCCACTGGTGAGAATAACATGATTTCTATTATGCTAAGTATTTCTGGAATTTCTCT
>NZ_VMMR01000002.1:0-10903 GCF_013277285.1 Streptococcus sp. 339
CTACAAAAGCAAGTGCTGCTTACTACAATGAGCAAGACCCTGATAAGAAGCGAGCTTATGACGCCGCTGTTCAAGCTGGTAAAGACGTTTTAGCCAAAGCGAACCCAACGCAAGCTGAAGTTGATCAAGCTAAAGCTGCGATTGATCAGGCTAAAGCTGCCTTAACAGGAAGCGAAACGAATACAGCTGCCTTAAGTGCTGCTTCAAATACGGAAGCCGATGCTACAAAAGCAAGTGCTGCATTACCTAATACTGGTAGTCGATCAGATAGCACTACAGCTGCTCTAGGACTTCTATCAATCTTTGGAGCAGTCGGTTTACTCTTTTCTAAAAAGAAAAAAGATGATGAAGAAGCTTAAGTAGATGATTCTATTTGATTCTCAATAGCCTTCACATGCAAAAATCTTTATCAATTAAAAAGAACTAGGGTAACCTACACATTAGCTGGATATACTCACCCTATAGCGGATAGTGAAGAAGCCTCTTTGCCAACTGTAGTAGATGGAAGTTAGCTAAGATTCAGAAAGGACAAATTTTGTCCTTTCTTTTTTTGTCGTCCTTCTCTCTGTTGATGGATGGTAAGCGCGTCATAACAAGGTATCTATCATTCATGGAGATCCTCCTGTATACTATTCGTAAAGTAAAACTATTGGAGGATATTTGAATGCCACAACCTATTGTTCCTGTAGAGATTCCACAATCTCGTCCTTTTGATTCTAAAAAGAGAAATGATATTCTGCTTAAAATTCGTAATTATCTCCAAGAAGAAGATTGGGCTAAGATGGGTTTACCAATCACACGTAAGGAAATCTCTAATTGGCATATCAAGATGAGTCAATACTATTTAGAGTCCCTTTATAACCTTTTACGAGAAAAATTGTTAGAACAAGCTCTTCTTCATGCGGATGAAACCTCTTATCGGGTCTTAGAAAGTGATAGCCATCTGACCTACTATTGGACTTTTTTGTCAGGAAAATCAGAGAAACAAGGGATTAGGCTTTACCACCATGATCAGCGTCGAAGTGGTTCAGTAGTACAAGACTTCCTAGGAGACTATTCTGGCTATGTGCATTGTGACATGTTGCGGCAGTAACTTAGAACTTTAGTCCTCTAGTTCTGCCTATGCGATAGCAGTCCAAGGTTTAGGAGCAAGGCGACGCTAAGCTTGGTAAACTGCGAACCGCTAGAAGCTTATCATCAACTGGAAGAAGCTGAACTTGTTGGATGTTGGGCGCATGTGAGAAGGAAGTTTTTTGAAGCCACTCCCAAACGAGGAAACTCTCGTAAACAAAGAGGTTTTAGAGGCTTATTTACCATGGACTAAAGTTGTACAAGAAAAGTGCAAATAAGAAGTCTCCAGATTAGGAACTATCCGTGAGTTCTCTAGTCTGGAGATTTTTCAATATACCCTGTTATTGGACGCTTATAGCAGAGTGACGCCATCACTGGGCTAATAGAGATAAAATAAACAATTGATTTAGGACATTTGTTTGATAGTGGTGATAAAGTTTTAAATCTGCTACATAATTTGTGGAGTTTTTTCTATAATTAGGAGTTTAACCTAATCTGCAAATAGGAGTATACTAATAATGTAATCGTTATCAAAAGTCTAAAAAAGAATTTTTAGATGGATATCAAAATAAAAAGGGAGGAAATTATGAATAAGTTTTCAAAAACCTTGAGAGACAACTGGATCTTTCTCTTGATGGTTTTGCCAGGGGCGCTCTGGTTGATTCTATTCTTTTACATTCCAGTATTTGGGAACGTGGTTGCCTTCAAAGACTACCACATGACCAGTAATGGTTTCATAGATAGTATCATAAATAGTAAATGGGTCGGACTCGATAATTTCAGATTCTTATTTAGTTCAAGAGACGCCTTTATTATCACACGAAATACGGTTCTCTACAATCTTGGCTTTATCTTTCTAGGTTTAGTTGTATCTGTAGGGATTGCCATTATCCTCAGCGAGCTCCGTTCTAAGAGAATGGTGAAGATTTTCCAAACTTCTATGTTGTTCCCTTACTTCTTGTCTTGGGTTATCATCAGTTTCTTTACAGATGCCTTCCTAAATATTGATAAAGGGGTCTTCAATCATCTATTGGAAAGTCTTGGTCTCAAAGAAGTCAACTTCTACGCTGATTTGGGAATTTGGCCCTATCTCCTACTTTTCCTAGGTATTTGGAAAGGTTTTGGATATAGCAGTGTCATGTACTATGCGACGATTATGGGAATTGATCCAACCTACTACGAAGCAGCGACAGTGGACGGGGCCAGCAAATGGCAACGGATTCGCAATGTAACCATTCCGCAGTTGACACCGCTGGTAACTGTATTGACCATCCTTGCAGTCGGAAATATCTTCCGTGCAGACTTCGGTCTTTTCTATCAAATCCCTCACAATGCTGGTCAGCTTTATAACGTAACCAACGTCTTGGACGTATATGTATATAATGGCTTGACTCAGACAGCGGATATCGGGATGGCTTCAGCGGCAGGTCTCTACCAATCAGTAGTCGGTTTGATGCTGGTGGTTCTATCAAACTTACTGGCAAGACGAGTTGATCCAAACTCAGCCTTGTTCTAGAAAGGAGGAGAATATGGCAGAAAAGAAAATTAAAAAAGAAAAAATTGATAATGTCGGCATTCACTCCTTCAGTAAGAAAGCAGATATCTTCTTCAGTATCATTTCGGGTTTGATTGCCCTCTCTTGTATCCTACCCTTCGTATTCGTTATCATTATTTCAGTGACGGACGAGAAAAGCCTCCTCCAATACGGCTACAGCTTCTTCCCATCCCAATTTGGATTAGACGGTTTTGAATTCTTGGCACAGTTTAAGGATAAAATCTTACAAGCCCTCTTCATTTCTGTCTTTGTAACCGTAGTTGGGACATTTACAAATGTCTTTATCACAACAACCTATGCCTACGCTATTTCACGGACAACCTTTAAGTATCGCAGATTCTTTACCATCTTCGTTCTGCTCAGTATGTTGTTCAATGCTGGTTTGGTACCAGGTTATATCATGGTGACTCGTGTGCTTCAGCTTGGGGATACTGTTTGGGCCTTGATTGTGCCAATGCTTCTCTCACCCTTTAACATCATCTTGATGCGTTCCTTCTTCAAGAAGACCATTCCAGAAGCCATTCTCGAATCGGCTCGTATCGATGGTGCTAGTGAGGCTCGGATTTTCTTCCAAATCTGTTTGCCATTGTCACTACCAGGTATCGCAACCATCACGCTTTTGACAGCACTTGGTTTCTGGAATGACTGGTTCAACGCCCTTCTTTACATCAAGAGTGACAACTTGTATCCATTGCAATATTTGCTTATGCAAATCCAGCAAAATATGGACTACATCGCCAAAGCGGTCGGCTTGACTGGTCAACTGGGAGTTGCTCTACCGAAAGAAACGGGACGTATGGCCATGGTTGTGGTTGCAACCCTTCCAATCGCGATTTTGTATCCATTCTTCCAACGCTACTTTGTAAAAGGTTTGACTATCGGTGGTGTGAAAGAATAGTGCTTATTGAGAAAGAACATTTCTCATTTCCAAACTTCCCTTGCGTGAAGTTAACATCATTACATTGTTTATAAGTTTAAAAATAAAAAAAGGAGTTTTTATCATGAAAAACTGGAAAAAATATGCTTTTGCATCTGCTAGTGTAGTCGCTCTGGCTGCAGGTCTTGCTGCTTGTGGCAACTTGACAGGTAACAGCAAAAAAGCTGCTGATTCAGGTGACAAACCTGTTATCAAAATGTACCAAATCGGTGACAAACCAGATAACTTGGATGAATTGTTAGCAAATGCCAACAAAATCATCGAAGAAAAAGTTGGTGCCAAATTGGATATCCAATACCTTGGCTGGGGTGACTATGGTAAGAAAATGTCAGTTATCACATCATCTGGTGAAAACTATGATATTGCCTTTGCAGATAACTACATTGTAAATGCTCAAAAAGGTGCTTATGCTGACTTGACAGAATTGTACAAAAAAGAAGGTAAAGACCTTTACAAGGCACTTGACCCAGCTTACATCAAGGGTAATACTGTAAATGGTAAGATTTACGCTGTACCAGTTGCAGCCAACGTTGCATCATCTCAAAACTTTGCCTTCAACGGAACTCTTCTTGCTAAATATGGTATCGATATTTCAGGCGTTACTTCTTACGAAACTCTTGAGCCAGTCTTGAAACAAATCAAAGAAAAAGCTCCAGATGTAGTGCCATTTGCTATTGGTAAAATTTTCATCCCATCTGATAACTTTGACTACCCAGTAGCAAACGGGCTTCCATTCGTTATTGACCTTGAAGGCGATACTACTAAAGTTGTAAACCGTTACGAAGTGCCTCGTTTCAAAGAACACTTGAAGACTCTTCACAAATTCTATGAAGCTGGCTACATTCCAAAAGATGTCGCAACAAGCGATACTTCATTTGACATTCAACAAGATACTTGGTTCGTTCGTGAAGAAACAGTAGGACCAGCTGACTACGGTAACAGCTTGCTTTCACGTGTTGCCAACAAAGATATCCAAATCAAACCAATCACTAACTTCATCAAGAAAAACCAAACAACCCAAGTTGCTAACTTTGTCATCTCAAACAACTCTAAGAACAAAGAAAAATCAATGGAAATCTTGAACCTCTTGAATACGAACCCAGAACTTTTGAACGGTCTTGTTTACGGTCCAGAAGGCAAGAACTGGGAAAAAATTGAAGGTAAAGAAAACCGTGTTCGCGTTCTTGATGCTTATAATGGAAACACTCACATGGGTGGATGGAACACTGGTAACAACTGGATCCTTTATATCAACGAAAACGTTACAGACCAACAAATCGAAAATTCTAAGAAAGAATTGGCAGAAGCTAAAGAATCTCCAGCGCTTGGATTTATCTTCAATACTGACAATGTGAAATCTGAAATCTCAGCTATCGCTAACACAATGCAACAATTTGATACAGCTATCAACACTGGTACTGTAGACCCAGATAAAGCGATTCCAGAATTGATGGAAAAATTGAAATCTGAAGGTGCCTACGAAAAAGTATTGAACGAAATGCAAAAACAATACGATGAATTCTTGAAAAACAAAAAATAATCAGCTAAATTGATTTCGTGTATTCATTCCTAACTCCTAAAATAAGAATCACTGCTTTCCTCATGTTTATCTGGGGGAGGCAGTGGTTTTTTTTGAATGAAAAATAAACCAACTAATATAATTCAGGTATAGTTGGTCTTTTTGTATAAAATTGCTATTTTATGAGGAGTGTTGTCTCTATAATAAATCATTCTTATCCCAAGTATAGAACTTCATCACAGAGACATTCGATATCTTGCTCTATATGAGAAGCTAGAATAATAAGTTTCCCCTTTTCTTTTAGGTGGAGTAATTTTTCTCGAATTTTTTGAACAGATTGCTTATCAAGTCCGTTCATTGGTTCATCTAAGAGTAATATATCTGGATTTTCCATAAAAGCCTGTGCTAGAGCTAATTTTTGTTTCATTCCTAAAGAGTAGTGTTTTACTTTTTTAGAAGAACTAGGATTGAGTCCTACATCTATCATACTCTGAATGATTTCTTTCTCTCCTATTTTATTTTTGATTAGAGCTAGTTGATGTAAGTTATCAAAACCAGAATAACCTTCCAGAAATCCTGGAGTCTCAATAATAACACCTACACTTGGTAAGAAGGGAAAATCTATTCCAAGTATGTTTCCATCTAATTCGATTTTTCCTTCAGTTATACCTTCTAATCCCGCTAAACACTTGAGTAAAACTGTTTTTCCTGAACCGTTATATCCAACAATTCCGTATATATTTCCACTGGAAAATTCAAAGGAAAGGTCTTCAAAAATTACATTGTGTTTATAGTTTTTACGAATAGATTTTAAATGTAAGTCTGTCATATCTATTGTCTCCTTATTTTTTTCATAACAACTAGGATTATGGTGAGCAAAAGGTATAAAAGTAGGATACGAGTAATTATTTCTGGTAGGGATAGTAAGCCAGAATGGGCTTCGTATTTAATATAATGGAAGTCTAGCCAAGTTAAAGGAGATAAAAATTTAATCCAGAAACGTGAAGCTTCTGTAATAAATAATTCTACAATAACTAATCCACAGGCTAAGGTATTTCCTAAATTAGAATAATGACTATTGAAAACGAAAATCACTCCTCCAATCAAAATGAACATAAGGAATAGCAATAAGAATATTTGAAAAAAAGCGCCATAGGGAGAATAATATTGCAGTATAATTGAGCGTAGATGCGTCATGCTATCAACACCTTCCGGAAATGAAATGCGTCCTTGAGCTAGGGAGGGTAGGAGACGTCCCCAATGATTTGAAAGGTGTAGTGTAGGGAGAAAAGTGATTAAAATGCTGATGATTTGGTAAATCGAAGCGATTAAGCTCGCGATAAGCAGATAAATAAACTGGGAGAGCATCCACTTTTTCTGTCCGATTTTTAAGATTAACCAAAACTGGAAAGTATCTTTTAAAGGAAGATTGCTAAATAGTAGTATGACAGATAAAATAGAAATTGCAGTGAACCATTGACTCGTGAAGAGAACAGTTACAATGCTGACAGGATAAGTTTCTTTGAAGTGATTAGCTAAATTAGAAAAAGGTAGCATTAAAATCAAAGTATAGAGGTGAAAGAAAATTAAGATAGGCAACAATCGTTTAAAGGTGAATTGTTGTTTTAAGAGAATAGTTACTACACGTATAATCTCCATAAGATTACTCCTTATCATAAAAATGCCAATGTTTTTTAAGAGCTAGTCGAATGATCTCTATTGACAAAAGTGCCCATAGAGTTAAGAAAATATAAGGATAAAGCAACGAAAAAATATTTCGAAAGTTTTCGTCACCTACTTGAAAATATGCTAGCCCTTCTCGTAAATAATCATTTGTCGTTAAGACGATATGTGGCAAGGTAAAAAAAGGGAGAACTCTCTCTAAACCAAATGTTGTGAGGACAAACCAGGCTGTACTTGGAAGAAGATAGACCATTAACACATTAGGGTAAAAAACGGAAAGAACTCCACCTAATAGAGTAAAGAATGCAAAATAGAGTCCAATTAGACTAATGAGAAGGAAGTAGAAAAGGAATATAAATCCTTGATTTAACAACCACTGATTGCTAAAGGTAGATGAATAGTATGAATTAGTAAGGGGAAAATAAAAGGAGAGGAGAACTAAAAAACAGAATCCTAAGGTCAGTCCTACAAAATAAGAACGGAAAATTAACCGTTTGACGAAGGAAGAAGCGTATTGTCGCAGAGACATACGACTAAGTAAAAAAGGAAGTCTATTTTGATGGTAGTCTTGTGAAAAGTCTGTTACTACAGTTGAAGCTGCCGTTAAGATATATAATGACATTGCTAGATTTCTAGAGAAGGAGAGCATGAAATAATCAAGGACTGCAAATGAATTTCCTCCGTCTAGTTTTATTGTTAAATCTGTATAGGACATCATCAATGCAACTACTAAGGAAAAGAGTAATCCAATCCAAATCCTCCAATCTTTTAGCGTATATTTAAAGAGGGGGAGTATTTTCATCTAACTTACCTCTTTCCAGTTTGTGGGATCGATAACTATTTTATCTATACGATCTTTTTCTTTGATTGTAAAGATTAGGAAGGGACGATAGAGATTTCCTCCATAGAGTTCTTTTTCTTGAGTGGGAATAGGTATATACTCAATTGTAAATGACTCAATATAAATTGGACTGTCCAGAATCAAATTTTCGTATTTTTCTTTTAAGACGTCTAATCCTTTTTGGACAGAAAGAGTCGCCATTTTATCTATTTTTTGAGTCGGTAAGATAACACCAGATAAATCAATTCCTTGAATCCCTGCTTGGGTGATGATAAAGTTTAGGTCAGGACCATGAATAAAACTAATCTCTCCGGATGAACCTAGCTGAGTTTCGCCATCAATAACTCTTTTACTAGAAAGTTTTGGAAAAACAGTAACATAGCACATATCAGTCAGATTGTTTTTGTCTATCTTTGTTCCTTTTAATTCTTTGGCATTTCTTTCGTAGGTTGGGAGATACTCAAGGAGTGTTTCTTTTGAGATAGCGTAGATGAGATAATCATAATCGTCAAATCCTAATTGGAGGGTATTTAGAAATTGCTTAACTTTGTTAACACCATCTTCTTTTGAAAATGGAAGTTCTTCTTTAAAGTCGGTTAGATTTAGATTATTTTCAATAGCGTCTAATCGTAGGTTGTGGAAAACACTTGATAGATCTGATATTTGATCAGATGTTAAATGAATCCATGATCCAGTTTTATTGACGGTAATATCTGCTCTGGTCTTTCCTTTTTGGAGTCTGGTTAAAGGATTCTTATCGGCACTAATTTCACTAATTTCACTATCGCTTCCCATAAAATTTTGGATAGCTGTTACCAATGTTTCTTTGTCTCCTTTTTTTGAGTCCCAAAAAGGCAATTCTTCTTTATAGGAGGTATCTATCTGGTCTGATAGATAGATTTGCTCTGTTATCTCTTTATAACCTTCTTTTATGGGAAGATTTTCCTTATTTATCTCAGTTGTTTGCTTTTGGCTATATTGACAAGCTGTTAAAAAGATAAAGGGAAGAATAAGTAGAAATAATAGGTATTTTTTCATAGTAAAAAGCTCCTTTAAAAAAGGAGCAGAGACATGATACTTTTTAGATGATGCCTCTACTCTTAGAAGGGGGCGTTAGGCTAGTGAGCGCTCACATGATAAACTAGCGAATAACCCAATGTTTGTTACTTTTTGTTTTGAGACGAATTAAGGGTCAAAACGTCCTGTTATATTCGAATTGAGCCAACCATATTTAGAGGCGTTGAGATAATAATAGCGTCCAATTGTCCCATAACCGTCATTATAGTGAAGATTATAGCGACCATTTGAATCAGCTATTTTCATCTCAGTTGCAGGTTCATCCTCAGCAGCAGTCCAAGCGCGAATTCTGACCTTTTTTCCCCAACCAAGACCACCTGTGATATTAGCAACAGCAGGGGAGCCGTCTGTTTTTTCAGTTTTTCGGCTACTAACGGAATAGTCTTCGCGTGTAACATGAAGATTGAAATACACCATCTTAGCAGAAACAGTCTGACTAGCTAAGGGGAGTAAGCAAGCGACTCCCAGTCCTAATGCGATGCATTTTTTCAAATTTGTCATCACAATACCTCCTTTGTATTTCAGTGAAACCGATTTCATTTACATTGTACTACTTTTTTTTTATAATGTCAATCGCAAAATAAAGTATTTGTGATTTGTAATTCGAATGTGATAATGTCTTTATAAAATAAGTTATTAGATTTACATATCTCATAAAATATGGTTAAATTATTATATTGAATTTAGAATAGTACAGCATCTCTTCTAAAATATTGTTATAAATTGATTTGGATTCCAAAATTAAATTGCTCGATTCTTATTTCATTTTATTATATTTGACCCAGATAAAGCGATTCCAGAATTGATGGAAAAATTGAAATCTGAAGGTTCCTACGAAAAAGTATTGAACGAAATGCAAAAACAATACGATGAATTCTTGAAAAACAAAAAATAATCAGCTAAATTGATTTCGTGTATTCATTCCTAACTCCTAAAATAAGAATCACTGCTTTCCTCAGGTTGGTCTGGGGAGGGCAGTGGTTTTTTTGGCACAAGGATATAGATATCCATGTTTTCTCTTGTCCTTATTTTAACCATTCAGGAAATTTCGAGAATCCTCTACAATTTCCAGTCAAATAAATTGCATTCGTTTTCTCAAGCAGGTATACTAGTATGGATAAATAAAAAATTTAGAAAATTTAAGAATAGAAAAGAGAACAAATCTTATGGCAAAAGATATTCGTGTCTTACTTTACTACCTTTATACTCCAATTGAAAATGTAGAGCAATTTGCTGCAGACCACTTGGCTTTCTGTAAATCAATCGGCCTTAAAGGCCGTATCCTAGTCGCTGACGAGGGAATTAACGGAACAGTTTCAGGTGACTATGAAACAACTCAAAAATACATGGACTACGTTCACAGCCTTCCAGGAATGGAAGATCTCTGGTTCAAGATTGACGAAGAAAATGAACAAGCCTTCAAGAAGATGTTTGTTCGCTACAAGAAAGAAATTGTCCACCTTGGTTTGGAAGACAACGACTTTGACAATGACATCAACCCACTTGAAACAACAGGTGCTTACTTGTCTCCAAAAGAGTTCAAAGAAGCGCTTCTTGATAAAGATACCGTTGTCCTTGACACACGTAACGATTATGAGTACGACCTAGGACATTTCCGTGGGGCTATTCGCCCAGATATTCGCAACTTCCGTGAGTTACCACAATGGGTCCGTGACAACAAAGAAAAATTCATGGACAAGCGTGTCGTGGTTTACTGTACAGGTGGGGTTCGCTGTGAGAAATTCTCAGGCTGGATGGTTCGTGAAGGTTACAAAGATGTTGGCCAATTGCACGGAGGAATCGCAACTTACGGTAAAGACCCAGAAGTTCAAGGTGAGCTTTGGGATGGGAAAATGTACGTCTTTGACGAGCGTATTGCCGTTGATGTCAACCATGTCAACCCAACTATCGTAGGGAAAGACTGGTTTGATGGAACGCCATGTGAACGTTATGTCAACTGTGGAAATCCCTTCTGTAACCGTCGTATCTTGACATCAGAAGAAAATGAAGACAAGTACCTTCGTGGATGCTCACACGAGTGCCGTGTTCACCCACGTAACCGCTATGTTTCAAAAAATGAATTGACACAAGCTGAAGTGATTGAGCGCCTAGCCGCTATCGGTGAAAGCTTGGATCAAGCAGCTACAGTATAAGATTAAACAGTCCTTAGGGGCTGTTTTTCTATGCTTTTTACTCAAAAATCTAATACTCAATGAAAAT
>NZ_VMMR01000020.1:0-8350 GCF_013277285.1 Streptococcus sp. 339
AGAAAACAAGCTAAACTGAACCGCAATCATCCCCTAGACAATCCAATCTTACCGTCCGCTAAAGATTTCCTGGAAGACACTAAAAAGCTACATCCTAGTAGACCCAGAAAGAAATTTGCTGGAGAACTCATCCAAATGGAGGCTAGCCCTCATGCCTGGTTTGGAGCAGAAACCTCTAACTTACACTTAGCCATTGATGATGCTTTCGGCAATATCCTAGGGGCTTATTTTGATAAAAAAGAGAACTTGAATGCTTACTATCATGTCCTTGAACAAATATTAGCCAATCACGGTATTCCCCTTCAAATTAAAACAGATAAGAGAACAGTCTTTACCTATCAAGCCTCCAACTCTAAGAAAATGGAGGACGATACCCATACACAGTTTGGATACGCCTGTCACCAACTGGGGATTCTCCTTGAGACAACCGCTATCCCTCAAACTAAAGGGAGAGTCGAAAGACTCAATCAGGCACTACAATCTCGCCTGCCTATTGAACTGGAACGAAACAATATTCATACCTCGGAAGAAGCCAATACCTTCCTTCTTTCCTACATTCAAACCTTTAATGAACAGTTTGGAAACAAGACAAAACTCTCTGTCTTCGAGGTGGCTCCTAAGCCCTCTGAACGAAATCTCATTCTAGCTAGACTGGCGGAGAGATTCGTGGATCGTAGACACCATATCCGATTCCAAAATCGTTGCTATATCCCTGTTGAACAAGGAAAAGAAGTCTACTTCAGCAGAAAGACGAAAGCATTCGTTATAAAAGAAGTTGACGGTGACATCTACCTCAATATCGCTGACAAGATCTATCACACAAAGGAGCTACTAGTTCATGAACTCTATTCGAAAAACTTTGAATCAGAACCAGAACAAAAAAAGAAAGACGCAAGTATATCCCTCCACAAACCCATCCGTGGAAACTCACATCTTTCAAACAATATCTTCAGAAAAATAAAAAGGATTATGAAGAGTTTACTAGTGAGGAGCTTCATTCTCCTCAGCTACAAGTATAATCTATTTCTCGCTAAATGGGAAGCTGTTCCTTAAAGGAAATCACTCTATCCCTTACATTTAGGAGAGAGAAAGTAAGGAGTCTAAGACAAGCATTTCATTTGATAAGAGGCTTGGAGCTGTGAGGCTAATGAAAGCAAAATAATTGCCCTCAATCTCACCATTTTTTGGGGCATCATCACTTTCGATTGACACTACTTTTTTAAAATTTTTTAATTAATTTTACAACTGCTTCCGTTCGAGCTGTATGTGGGAACATATCGACCGACTGGATATAATGAAGATCATAGACTTCTACTAAGCGTACCAAATCACGAGCCAAGGTCGAAACATTACAAGAAATATAGACCATTTTTTCTGGTACATAAGTAAGAATAGTATCTAATAACTTATCATCCAGACCTGTACGTGGTGGGTCAACAATCAAAGCATCTGCTCGGTAGCCTTCCTTGTACCAACGAGGAATAATCTCTTCTGCCGTTCCAGCTTCATAATGAGTATTGTCAAATCCCATTCTTTTAGCATTTCGCTTGGCATCTTCAATGGCTTCTGGAATAATATCCATACCTCTGAGTGTTTTAACTTTCTTTGCAAAGGCAAATCCAATTGTTCCAACTCCACAATAAGCGTCAATCAAATGGTCTTCTTTATTAACATCCAAGGCTTTTACCGCCTCGTTATAAAGAACTTCTGTTTGTTCAGGATTTAGTTGATAGAAAGCTCGAGGAGATAGTGAAAATTCATAATCGAGTACACCTTCTTGAATACTCTCTTGTCCCCAGATAATCTCTGTCTTTTCACCATAAATCTCACTGGTTTTAGCTGTATTTGTATTCACAGCTACTGTCACAACTTCTGGGAAATCTTTAACTAAATCTTTTACTAGTTGGGTTAAATTAAGCTGACGATTTGTAACAATAATAATCTGAACCTGTCCAGTCTTTCTTGCTCGTCGGACCATAATAGTCCTAACACCTAGAACTTTTCTCTCATCTGTGATTGGAATCTGGTGATAAGTAAGTAATTCCGCTAGACGATTAGCAATCACTTGGGTTTCCCTGTCTTGTACCAGGCAGTCTTTCAACTCTACTAAATAGTGAGAGTTTTGTGCATATAAGCCCGCCTTGACCTGATTCTTAAATTTTCGAGTCTGAAATTGTAACTTAGCTCGGTAATATTTTGGTTCCTGCATTCCAATAGTTGGACGAATTTCATAGTTTTCATATCCTGCAGGAGCAAATTTTTTCAGCGCTTGATGAAGCAAGTCCGTCTTGAACTCCAGCTGCTTATCATAATGCAGGTGCATGATTTGGCAGCCTCCGCACTCATTATAAATAGTACAAGCTGGCACAACGCGGAATTTAGACTTTTTGTTGACCTTTAATAATTTCGCTTCAACAAAGTTACGTTTAATAGAAGTAATCTGACAATAGATATCTTCGCCTTTGAGAGCACCGGGTACAAAGACTAATGTTTTTTGGTAAAAGCCGATTCCCTCACCATTAATTCCCATGCGCTTGATTTTTAATGGTATTTTTTGTTTTATTTTTAGATTCATAGGTCTATTATACCATGGAGTTTCTAAGATATTTAAGAATATGTTACAATAAAAGCATGAATTCAAAAACACCTCGCTTTAGTATACTAGATTTCCCTGAACAATTACGAAGCTATATCAAGGGAGCTAATCTCTCTGATAGTTCTTCTCATTCAAGTGCAACTGTCCTATATATAGATTCAGGTTACTATTTAAAAATAGATCAAAAAGGCAGATTAGCTCAAGAAGCTAAGATTGCAAATTGGTTCGAAACTGAAGGATTGGGAACTCCAGTGATTACCTATTTATCAGCAAAAAAGGACTTCCTTCTGACCAAAGAAGCCATTGGCAGAAATGCTCTCGATTTTTTAAATCAACCCGAAAAACTCTGTCAAACCCTAGCTCAAGCATTAAACAAACTTCACAGTCTTAAACCACAATCTTTTCCGTCGGAAAATCATCTGAAGCGTTATAAAGAAAAAGCCTTAAACAACTATCAGAAGGGGACTTTTTATAACAAGACTCTTCTGCCTCAATTTCATATTCACAGTCGTGAAGAAGCTTACCAACTAATACAAGAGAAAGGTCACCTTCTCAAAGCTGATGCTTTTATTCATGGAGATGCCTGCCTGCCAAATTTCATCTTGAAGGATGCCTCGCATTTTTCTTGCTTTATTGACTTGGGATTGGCTGGTTTTAGTGACCGACATATCGACCTCTTTTGGGCAATTTGGTCCCTTCATTACAACCTACAAGATGCTACGTATGCTGAATTATTTCTCGACTATTACGGTAGAGAATATGTAGATATGGATAAACTCCGACTTGTTGCAGCTTTCGAAGCATTTAGATGAAAGGAAATTATGAAAATCACAAAACTTGAAAAGAAAAAAAGACTCTATCTGATGGAGCTTGATAATGGCGACAAATGCTATATCACCGAAGACACAATTGTTCGTTTTATGTTATCGAGAGATAAGGTGATAAGCCAAGAGGAATTGAAAGAGATTCAGGACTTTGCTCAATTTTCTTATGGTAAGAATCTGGCTCTCTACCATTTATCCTTTAAAGCACGCACTGAAAAAGAGGTCAGAGAATATCTAAAAAAATACGATATTGATGAAAACATCGTTTCTCAAGTCATTGCTAATCTTAAAGAAGATAAGTGGATCAATGATAGCCAATACGCTTATGCTAGCATCAATGCTAATCAACTGTCAGGAGACAAGGGTCCTTATGTGCTGACTCAGAAACTAGCTCAAAAAGGGATTTCAAAATCTACTATAGAAGAGAACTTGAAAGAATTTGATTTTTCTGAAGTTGCTCAACGTGTAGCTAATAAACTATTGAAAAAATATGAGGGAAAACTTCCAGCTCGTGCCCTGCAAGATAAGATTATCCAGAGCTTGACTAACAAGGGCTTCTCTTATTCTGATGCTAAAATTGCCTTTGACGACTTAGATAGCCAAATTGACCAAGAAACGACTCAAGAACTCATCTTCAAGGAACTTGATAAGCAATATACTAAGTATGCTCGAAAGTATGAAGGATACGAACTGAAGCAGCGTTTAACTCAAGTTTTAGCACGAAAGGGCTACGATTTTTCGGATATAGCAAGCGCTCTTAGAGAATATCTTTAATATTTCCAAGTGAAATTCACAGATTTTAGGTAATTTTATGGTACAATAGTAAATGATAAACTTATAAATTGTAGAAAGTTGGTTAGTTATGAAGCTTCCAAAAGAAGGCGACTTTATTACAATTCAAAGTTATAAGCATGATGGGAGTCTCCACCGAACTTGGCGGGACACCATGGTACTAAAAACAACAGAAAACGCCATTATTGGTGTCAACGATCATACACTTGTTACCGAAAGTGATGGTCGTCGTTGGGTCACTCGAGAACCGGCTATTGTTTACTTTCACAAGAAATATTGGTTTAATATCATTGCCATGATTCGTGATAATGGAACTTCTTACTATTGCAATATGGCTAGCCCCTACTATCTGGATGAAGAAGCACTGAAGTATATTGATTACGATTTGGATGTTAAAATTTTTACAGATGGGGAAAAACGTCTCTTGGACGTTGAAGAGTACGAGCGTCACAAACGCAAAATGAATTATTCTGATGATTTGGACTATATTTTAAAAGAACATGTCAAAATTCTTGTTGATTGGATTAACAATGGACGTGGTCCTTTCTCAGAAGCCTATGTAAACATTTGGTACAAGCGCTATGTAGAACTAAAGAATCGGTAAAGTTGTCAAAGGTCAGGAACAAAATCCTGACCTTGTTTTTTTGGTAGTATAAAATAAATTGTGTAAAAACAAAAAGGAATAAATCCATTATAGCAGAGTTACAACACCTTACTAGAAAGAGATTTATGCAGAATTCGTAAAATATATAAAACAAATAGATATACTGTTATTTTTTAATGTCTCTGTTCCTTGTAAGTTTACAACAAACTTATATCGTTTAATACAAAAAATACGAAGATGATTAGTATAAAAAATACAGGTCAACTTCGTATTTTTTTATTTCCACATAGCATCAATCACTTGGTACAACATTTTAAAAACAATATCTCGACAGAGAAAATGGTATTTAATCTACCAGCTCATTTAATCGTTTTTGAAAATATAAAGCAATACTTTTAGATTCAATAAACTCAAAATATTTTATGACATCGTTCATTTGTTTAATTCCAGATTCTTTAGATTCAGTCAGATATATTTTATATCCTTTTACAAATTTGAATGTAGATTTTTCAAAAACTTTTGTGTCATCTTTTAATAGTCATCTTTTAATAATTTTTTTAATTTCATTTCAAAGTAGTCTGCATATATTAGATGTGAATTTTCAAGGCAACAGAACCAAAAATTTAAACAAGCTGACACAACTAAATTTCTATTCTTGCCGATTTTTTCGTAATAATGTGTACGCTCTAGTATTTCTTTTCCGACCATGTAAATATAATCTATTTCAAAAAGATGATATAAATTACCAATCAGCGTTATCTCATAGGACTCCCATCGTTCCTTCTGGAATAAATAGTCATACACTAAATTTAGATCATCTCTACTAACTACATGATTACAATCTATCTGATTTAATAATCCCTGAACCATAATTGTATTTATTTTATGAGTTTTTCCCCACTCTTCTCAAAAAGTTTTTGTTGCTCATTTTTTATTTCCTCCAACCCTTTAGTATTCAAACTATAAAAGTTCGGAGATAAATTAACCAAAAAATCATCACGCTCCGATCTTTTATAATGTTCTAGGTAATTACAAAAATTCTCTATCGAAACATTGATATTTGATAATAATTCAAAAAACGTTGAAAGAGAAATTTCATTTTCTCCCCTTTCAAATCTAGAAAGTTGAGATTTTGATATAGAATCAGCTGCAGCATACTCTAAAGAATATCCGTTTAATTTTCTAAAATATCGAAAAGCTTCTCCGTAATTTTTCACACTTTCATTCCCTTAACTTTCTTTTCGAGCGATAAACATACCATATTCTTTAGGAATGATCAACATACCATTATTAAACTCACTTTCCAATCTTTTACGTATTATTTCCTCTTCTAGTGAACCTATTTCTGAAATTCCTTTAAACGATTGGATGTATTTAACTAGGTCATCTATACTAGTTACCTGTAACTCATCATCATAGAGTAATGTATCGACAGAGTTAAAATACCTACTCAGGTACCTTTTACCATTTTGTAAAGTAAACGTTTTATTTTCTAAATCTTGATTAACCTCATCTTTAAATAAATTTGCCAAATAATTTACAACTCCATTTTCACCAAATGTAGCACAGTAAAAAATTCCTCCGGTTTTTAAGACCCTATTCACCTCAGAGAGAGCTTTAGGAATATCATTCACATGATGTAAAAGCATATTAGCAATAACAATATCAAAGGTTTCATTCTCAAAAGAAATCTTTTGAATATCCATTATTTCATAGTTAACATTGTCTCTATTTCCAATCACTGACTTCGTTGATTTTACCATATCTTTAGAAAAATCTGTAACAACCAACTGCTTCATTGTATCTATAGAATCACTATTACTTTTCCACAGTTCTCCTGTACCACATCCCAATTCTAGAACCTTTACTTCATCAGTGATTTGATAGTTAGAAAATATCCAATTATTAAATCCCAATTTATTTTTTGAATACTTCTTATGCAATTCTACTCGAATATCAAGATTATCATGACTTTTATATTGTTCAATTACTTTATCAATCATTTTAAACGACCCCCACTCTATAATTGACATTATATCACAAGAATAAAGATAGTGTTAAATAAGTTGTATAAATGCAAAAAAGGAATATTCCGTTATAGCAGAGTTGTAACACATTTCTATAAAGAAATTTATTCCTACGACTCAGTTTAGCATGCTTAACTTCCTAACTCAAAAACAAAGCATCGATTAATTTATCCGTTCTTCTTTTGAAACAGATTTGAACTGATAATTGCTCGTTTTAATTTAAGAAGCTCTTTTGAGCAAAACTTCATTTTTTTAAGAGTCCAACAATTTCTGTCTATCGCTTTTCTACTAGCAAAAAAAACTACCTTGAGGCAAGTTTTCATTTATATATCTAATTTCGTAATAGTATAGTAAAATGAAATAAGGACAGTCAAATCGATTTCTAACAATGTTTTAGAAGTAAAGGTGTACTATTCTAGTTTCAATCTACTATAAATTTGATATGAGAATAGTCTTTCTCAACATCCTTATCCAACAAGCATGCTGTGGCGTCCTTCTTAACTTGAACCAGGTCAATATTCTGGGCTTGGGCTGCATAGACGCAGCCACAATAATATTGACGATAGATGTCATACTCCTCACACATCTCTACTGAACGTTTGTAGCCTTGATTTTTCTTGAAATCGTTGGGAAGATAGTGGGTCGTGTAAATTTTTTGCACATCGATTCCGATGCTATTGATGGTTTGAGAATTCTTATGAGGACTGATGGTCAAGGCTGAACCAAAGTAGTCAAAGCCCAAGTCCATAGCCACTTGCGCTGTTTTATCCAGTCGGTAGTCAAAACAAACCTTGCAACGGTCGCCACCTTCAGGCTCTTCTTCCAGTCCTCTGACTAACTTACGTTATTCATTTGGTTCATAGGGAGCCTCTAGGTACTGAACCACATCTCCTGTCCTCTCATTGAAATCACTGACAAATTTCTTAGTAACATAGGCACGCTTATGGTATTCTGCCTTAGGATGGATATTAGAATTTGTAAAATAGATGGTCACATCTGCATACTTGGTCAAATATTCTAGGGTATAGGTACTGCAAGGGGCGCAGCAAACATGCATGAGAATGGTTGGCCGATGCTCATTTTTCTCTCATACTTGTACCATCTTCTGCATGACACGGTCATAATTAATCTTCTGATTGGGGTTCATCTTGCTCAGAATTTCTTCTACATCGATCATGTTATTCTCCTTTTTCTAGTCTTATACTCAATCATTTTCAAAAAGCAACCTTGTCCATTGTCTGCTGACAGTGGACTTTAAAACGCTTTTTTCCAGTCCTTGAATAACTTCTTGAAGCTTATTAATGACGGCTTCCAATGTTTGGAAAGCCTTATTTTTGAAACCTCGTTTTCGAATTTCTTTCCAGACTTGTTCAATAGGGTTCATTTCTGGTGTATAAGGTGGGATAAAAGCCAACTCAATATTACTTGGAATCTCTAAGGTATTTGATTTATGCCATATAGCATTATCCATGACAAGTAAAATATAGTCATCTGGATAAGCTTGTGA
>NZ_VMMR01000021.1:0-15148 GCF_013277285.1 Streptococcus sp. 339
CCCTATGCCTCTTGGGAAAGGGGAACTAATGAGAATCACAACAGGCTCATTCGGAGATGGTTACCTAAGGGAACTAAGAAAACGACTCCCAAAGAAGTCGCATTCATCGAAAATTGGATTAATAACTATCCTAAAAAATGCTTGAACTACAAATCACCCAGAGAAGACTTCTTCATGGCTAACTTGAACTTGAAATTTGGCCTCCTTGTCCGATTTGTCTGACTAGTGCAAGCTGGTCGGATTTGTGGTAAAATAGATAAGATATGACAAAAGAATTTCATCATGTAACGGTCTTACTCCACGAAACGATTGATATGCTTGACGTAAAGCCCGACGGTATCTACGTTGATGCGACTTTGGGTGGAGCAGGCCATAGCGAATATTTATTAAGCAAATTAAGTGAAAAAGGCCATCTCTATGCCTTTGACCAGGACCAGAATGCCATTGACAATGCGCAACAACGCTTGGCACCTTACATTGAAAAGGGAATGGTGACTTTTATCAAGGATAATTTCCGTCATTTACAGGTACGTTTGCGCGAAGCTGGTGTTCAGGAAATTGATGGAATTTGTTATGACTTGGGAGTGTCTAGCCCTCAATTAGACCAGCGTGAGCGTGGTTTTTCTTATAAAAAGGATGCACCACTGGACATGCGGATGAATCAGGATGCTAGTCTGACAGCCTATGAAGTGGTGAACCACTATGACTATCATGACTTGGTTCGTATTTTCTTCAAGTATGGCGAGGACAAATTCTCTAAACAGATTGCGCGTAAGATTGAACAAGCACGTGACGTCAAGCCTATCGAGACTACGACTGAATTGGCAGAAATTATCAAGTCGGCCAAACCTGCCAAGGAACTCAAGAAGAAGGGCCATCCTGCCAAGCAGATTTTCCAGGCTATTCGGATTGAAGTCAATGATGAACTGGGAGCGGCAGATGAGTCCATCCAGCAGGCTATGGATATGTTGGCTCTGGATGGTAGGATTTCAGTGATTACCTTTCATTCCTTAGAAGACCGCTTGACCAAGCAGTTGTTCAAGGAAGCTTCAACGGTTGAAGTTCCCAAAGGTTTGCCTTTCATCCCAGATGATCTCAAGCCCAAGATGGAATTGGTGTCCCGTAAGCCAATCTTGCCAAGTGCAGAAGAATTAGAAGCCAATAACCGCTCGCACTCAGCCAAGTTGCGCGTGGCCAGAAAAATTCACAAGTAAGAGGAAAAAAGATGGCAGAAAGAATGGAAAAAACAGGTCAAATACTACAGATGCAACTTAAACGGTTTTCGCGTGTGGAAAAAGCTTTTTACTTTTCCATTGCTGTAACCACTCTTATTGTAGCCATTAGTATTATTTTTATGCAGACCAAGCTCTTGCAAGTGCAGAATGATTTGACAAAAATCAATGCGCAGATAGAGGAAAAGAAGACCGAATTGGACGATGCCAAGCAAGAGGTCAATGAACTATTACGTGCAGAACGTTTGAAAGAAATTGCTAATTCACACGATTTGCAATTAAACAATGAAAATATTCGAATAGCGGAGTAAGATATGAAGTGGACAAAAAGAGTAATCCGTTATGCGACCAAAAATCGGAAATCGCCGGCTGAAAACAGACGCAGAGTTGGAAAAAGTCTGAGTTTATTATCTGTCTTTGTTTTTGCCGTTTTTTTAGTCAATTTTGCGGTCATTATTGGGACGGGCACTCGCTTTGGAACAGATTTAGCGAAGGAAGCTAAGAAGGTTCATCAAACCACCCGTACAGTTCCTGCCAAACGTGGGACTATTTATGACCGAAATGGAGTCCCGATTGCTGAGGATGCAACCTCCTATAATGTCTATGCGGTCATTGATGAGAACTATAAGTCAGCAACGGGTAAGATTCTTTACGTAGAAAAAACACAATTTAACAAGGTTGCAGAGGTCTTTCATAAGTATCTGGACATGGAAGAATCCTATGTAAGAGAGCAACTCTCGCAACCTAATCTCAAACAAGTTTCCTTTGGAGCAAAGGGGAATGGGATTACCTATGCCAATATGATGTCTATCAAAAAAGAGTTGGAAACTGCAGAGGTCAAGGGGATTGATTTTACAACCAGTCCCAATCGTAGTTACCCAAACGGACAATTTGCTTCTAGTTTTATCGGACTAGCTCAGCTACATGAAAATGAAGATGGAAGTAAGAGTTTGCTGGGAACCTCTGGAATGGAGAGTTCCTTGAACAGTATTCTTGCAGGGACAGACGGCATTATTACCTATGAAAAGGATCGTCTGGGCAATATTATACCCGGAACAGAACAAGTTTCCCAACAAACGGTGGACGGTAAGGATGTTTATACAACCATTTCCAGCCCCCTCCAGTCCTTTATGGAAACCCAGATGGATGCTTTTCAAGAGAAGGTAAAAGGAAAGTACATGACAGCAACCTTGGTTAGTGCTAAAACGGGGGAGATTCTTGCAACGACGCAGAGACCAACCTTTGATGCCGATACTAAGGAAGGGCTTACGAAGGACTTTGTTTGGCGTGATATCCTCTATCAAAGTAACTATGAGCCAGGGTCAACCATGAAGGTCATGACGCTCGCTGCTGCTATTGATAATAACACTTTCCCAGGAGGAGAAGTTTTCAATAGTAGTGAGTTAAAAGTAGCAGATGCTACTATCCGAGATTGGGACGTCAATGAAGGATTGACTGGTGGCAGAATGATGACATTCTCTCAAGGGTTCGCTCTCTCAAGTAACGTTGGGATGACGCTTCTTGAGCAAAAGATGGGAGATGCTACCTGGTTGGATTATTTAAACCGCTTTAAATTTGGTGTTCCAACCCGTTTCGGTTTGACGGATGAGTATGCTGGTCAGCTTCCTGCGGATAATATTGTCAACATTGCGCAAAGCTCATTTGGACAAGGGATTTCAGTGACCCAGACGCAAATGATTCGTGCCTTCACGGCTATTGCCAATGATGGAGTCATGCTAGAACCTAAATTTATTAGTGCCATTTATGATCCAAATGATCAAACTGCTCGGAAATCACAAAAAGAAGTTGTGGGAAATCCTGTGTCTAAAGATGCAGCGAGCTTGACGCGAACGCATATGGTTTTAGTCGGTACCGATCCAGTATATGGGACTATGTATAATCATAAGACAGGGAAACCAACTGTAACTGTTCCTGGGCAAAATGTAGCCCTCAAGTCTGGTACGGCTGAGATTGCTGACGAGAAAAATGGTGGTTATCTAGTCGGGTTAACCAACTATATTTTCTCAGCTGTATCGATGAATCCGGCTGAAAATCCTGATTTTATCTTGTATGTGACTGTCCAACAACCTGAACATTATTCAGGTATTCAGTTGGGAGAATTTGCCAATCCTATCTTGGAGCGGGCTTCAGCTATGAAAGACTCTCTCAATCTTCAAACAACAGCTAAAGCTTTGGAGCAAGTAAGTCAACAAAGTCCTTATCCTATGCCTAGTGTCAAGGATATTTCACCTGGTGATTTAGCAGAAGAATTGCGTCGCAATCTTGTACAACCCATCGTTGTGGGAACAGGAACGAAGATTAAAAACAGTTCTGCTGAAGAAGGGAAGAATCTTGCCCCGAATCAGCAAGTCCTGATCTTATCTGATAAAGCAGAGGAAGTTCCAGATATGTATGGTTGGACAAAAGAGACTGCTGAGACCTTTGCTAAGTGGCTCAATATAGAACTTGAATTTGAAGGTTCGGGCTCTACTGTGCAGAAGCAAGATGTTCGTGCTAACACAGCTATCAAGGACATTAAAAAAATTACATTAACTTTAGGAGACTAATATGTTTATTTCCATCAGTGCTGGAATCGTGACATTTTTACTAACTTTGGTAGGAATTCCGGCCTTTATCCAATTTTATAGAAAGGCGCAAATTACAGGCCAGCAGATGCATGAGGATGTCAAACAGCATCAGGCAAAAGCTGGGACTCCTACAATGGGAGGTTTGGTTTTCTTAATTACTTCTGTTTTGGTTGCTTTCTTTTTTGCCCTATTTAGTAGCCAATTCAGCAATAATGTGGGAATGATTTTGTTTATCTTAGTCTTGTATGGCTTGGTCGGATTTTTAGATGACTTTCTCAAGGTCTTTCGTAAAATCAATGAGGGGCTTAATCCCAAGCAAAAATTAGCTCTTCAGCTTCTAGGTGGAGTTATCTTCTATCTTTTCTATGAGCGTGGGGGCGATATCCTGTCTGTATTTGGTTATCCAGTTCATTTGGGATTTTTCTATATTTTCTTCGCCCTTTTCTGGCTAGTCGGTTTTTCAAATGCAGTCAACTTGACAGACGGTATTGACGGTCTGGCTAGTATTTCAGTGGCGATTAGTTTGTCTGCCTATGGAGTTATTGCCTATGTGCAAGGCCAGATGGATATTCTCCTGGTGATTTTTGCCATGATTGGTGGTTTGCTCGGTTTCTTCGTCTTTAACCATAAGCCTGCCAAGGTCTTTATGGGAGATGTGGGAAGTTTGGCCCTAGGTGGAATGCTGGCAGCTATTTCTATGGCCCTCCACCAAGAATGGACTCTCTTGATTATTGGAATTGTTTATGTCTTTGAAACAACTTCGGTCATGATGCAAGTCAGCTATTTCAAAATGACTGGTGGTAAACGTATTTTCCGTATGACCCCTGTGCATCACCATTTTGAGCTTGGAGGATTGTCTGGTAAAGGAAATCCTTGGAGCGAGTGGAAGGTTGACTTCTTCTTTTGGGGAGTGGGGCTTCTAGCAAGCCTCCTTACCCTAGCAATTTTATATTTGATGTAAGAATGGCACCCTGATGTTTCAGGGTGTTTTTGCTTTTTAAAAAATATTGGTCAATTAAAGTCAAAACCCTTGACCTTTTCTGACCAATGTAGTATATTATGAACGTAAGGTAAATGAAAGCCTTACGTGAACACTTATGCTCAATGAAAATCAAGAGCAAACTAGGAAGCTAGCTTTAGGCAGCTCAAAACACGGTTTTGAGGTTGTAGATAAGGCGGAGCTGATGTGGTTTGAAGAGTGTAAAAAAACATTGGTCAGTCAAAGTCAAATCCCTTGACCTTTTCTGACTAATGTAGTATATTATGAACGTAAGGTAAATGAAAGCCTTACTAGAACACTTATTTAAAGTAAAATAGAAAGAGGTGGGGTCTATGTTTAATCTAGAAATCTTCAGAAGTAAAGATAGTCTACTCCTGCTTGAAAAAGAAAAACTAGAAATAGTACCTAGAGTAGCGATTTAGCTAGTCTAAATTTTTTAAAACAAAGGTCAAAGATAGTCAATATCAGTAATTATAACTGGTAAACAAAAAGAGGTAAAGAATATGAACAGCAACTTTAATAATTTTAACAACATGGATGATTTATTTAACCAATTGATGGGTGGTATGCGAGGATATAGTTCTGAAAACCGTCGCTACTTGATTAATGGACGTGAAGTGACACCTGAGGAATTTGCTCATTATCGTGCAACTGGTCAATTGCCAGGAAATGCAGAAGTTGATGGCCAAATGCCACAACAGGCTTCAAGTATGAAACAAGACGGTGTCCTTGCTAAACTAGGTCGTAACTTGACAGCAGAAGCGCGTGAGGGCAAGTTGGATCCTGTTATCGGACGAAACAAGGAAATTCAAGAAACATCTGAAATCCTCTCACGCCGCACCAAGAACAATCCTGTTTTGGTCGGAGATGCAGGTGTTGGTAAGACAGCAGTTGTCGAAGGTCTAGCGCAAGCCATTGTGAACGGAGATGTTCCTGCTGCTATCAAGAACAAGGAAATTATTTCTATTGATATCTCAGGTCTTGAGGCTGGTACTCAATACCGTGGTAGCTTTGAAGAAAATGTCCAAAACTTAGTCAATGAAGTGAAAGAAGCAGGGAATATTATCCTCTTCTTTGATGAAATTCACCAAATTCTTGGTGTTGGTAGCACTGGTGGAGACAGTGGTTCTAAAGGACTTGCGGATATTCTCAAGCCAGCTCTCTCTCGTGGAGAATTGACAGTGATTGGGGCAACAACTCAAGACGAATACCGTAACACCATCTTGAAGAATGCTGCTCTTGCTCGTCGTTTCAACGAAGTGAAGGTCAATGCTCCTTCAGCAGAGAATACTTTTAAAATTCTTCAAGGCATTCGTGATCTCTATCAACAACACCACAATGTCATCTTGCCAGACGAAGTCTTGAAAGCAGCGGTGGATTATTCTGTTCAATACATTCCTCAACGTAGCTTGCCAGATAAGGCTATTGACCTTGTCGATGTAACGGCTGCTCACTTGGCGGCTCAACATCCAGTAACAGATGTGCATGCTGTTGAACGAGAAATCGAAACGGAAAAAGACAAGCAAGAAAAAGCAGTTGAAGCAGAAGATTTTGAAGCAGCTCTAAACTATAAAACACGCATTGCAGAATTGGAAAAGAAAATCGAAAACCACACAGAAGATATGAAAGTGACTGCAAGTGTCAATGATGTGGCTGAATCTGTGGAACGAATGACAGGTATCCCAGTATCGCAAATGGGAGCTTCAGATATCGAACGTTTGAAAGATATGGCCCATCGCTTGCAAGACAAGGTGATTGGTCAAGATAAGGCCGTAGAAGCTGTAGCTCGTGCTATCCGTCGTAACCGTGCTGGTTTTGATGAAGGAAATCGCCCAATCGGCAGCTTCCTCTTTGTAGGGTCTACTGGGGTTGGTAAGACGGAGCTTGCTAAGCAATTGGCACTCGATATGTTTGGAACCCAGGATGCGATTATCCGTTTGGATATGTCTGAATACAGTGACCGTACAGCTGTTTCTAAGCTAATTGGTACAACAGCAGGCTATGTGGGTTATGATGACAATAGCAATACCTTAACAGAACGTGTTCGTCGCAATCCATACTCTATCATTCTCTTGGATGAAATTGAAAAGGCTGACCCTCAAGTTATTACCCTTCTCCTCCAAGTTCTAGATGATGGTCGTTTGACAGATGGTCAAGGAAATACAGTAAGCTTCAAGAACACTGTCATTATTGCGACCTCAAATGCTGGATTTGGCTATGAAGCCAACTTGACAGAAGATGCGAATAAACCAGAATTGATGGACCGTTTGAACCCCTTCTTCCGTCCAGAATTCCTCAACCGCTTTAATGCAGTCATCGAGTTCTCACACTTGACTAAGGAAGACCTTTCTAAGATTGTAGATTTGATGTTGGCTGAAGTTAACCAAACCTTGGCTAAGAAAGACATTGACTTGGTAGTCAGTCAAGCGGCTAAAGATTATATCACAGAAGAAGGTTACGACGAAGTCATGGGGGTTCGTCCTCTCCGTCGCGTGGTTGAACAAGAAATTCGTGATAAGGTGACAGACTTCCACTTAGATCATTTAGATGCTAAACATCTGGAAGCAGATATGGAAGATGGCGTTTTGGTTATTCGTGAGAAAGCCTAAGATAGAATTTTGAGGATAAAAAAGAAGGAGCCAGCTGAAAAAAACTGGTTCCTTTTGAGGTACGACGGGCATGTCGTGTAGTAGAGGTGTACTATTCTAGTTTCAGTCTACTATAGTAGCTCAGAAGTCGGTACTTAAACGTGCTATATCAAAACCAGTCCTGGAAAAACGTGGACTGGTTTCGTGTTTGGATTATTACCTTGAACGACATGCGTTAAAAGTTAGTTGAACCGCCGTATGCCGAACGGCACGTGCGGTGGTGTGAGAGGGGCTAGAGATTATCCCCTACTCGATTTTAAATCACATGACGTTCAAAGGCATCATCTGAAATCCCTTGTTCCAAGATGAGTTTTGCCCATTCTTTAGCAGAGAAGAGGCTGTGGTCCTTGTAGTTTCCGCAAGATTCGATGGTTGTCCCTGGGACATCTTCCCAAGTAGTAGTTTCAGCGATTTCCTTGAGCGAATCCTTGATAACAGCTGCGATTTTAGCACTGGCGTGACGTCCCCACATAATCATGTGGAAGCCTGTGCGGCAACCAAATGGTGAACAGTCAATCATGCCGTCAATGCGGGTACGGATGAGTTTGGCTAAGAGGTGCTCGATAGTGTGAAGGCCGGCAGTAGGGATCGAGTCTTCATTGGGTTGCACTAAACGAATATCATAATTGGAGATGACATCTCCCTTTGGCCCTGTTTCTTCCCCAATCAAGCGAACATAGGGTGCTTTGACAATGGTGTGGTCAAGTTCAAAACTTTCGACAATAACTTCTTTTGACATGGTAAATCCTTTCAGTTTTCTTCTCTCATTATATCATAAAGGTTGCTCCTGAGACAGAGAGAAAACCTCTCCGAGGCTGGAGAGGTTGAAATCTTTACTTACGATATAAGCGGTCGTATTGGTAGTATGGGTCAAAGGTTACGTTGATACCCAGTTTACGAAGGACATTCTTGTCTTCATCAGTCAAGATGATGGTTGAGTGGGCTTCGCTTCCTTTGAGGTTGCCGAGTTCTTCCATAGCGCGGGCAGCATCAGGATTTTCTGTAGCTGTGATAGCAAGTGCAATCAGGATTTCATTTGAATGAAGGCGTGGATTGTGGCTACCGAGATGATCGATTTTAAGACCTTGGATTGGCTTAACAACTTCAGGCTCGATTAGTTTTACTTCTTTAGCGATGTCAGCTGATTTTTTGATGGCGTTGATCAAGGCAGCGGCTGTAGGGCCAAAGAGTTCTGAGTTCTTACCAGTGACGATTTCCCCATTTGGCAATTCAAAGGCTAGGGCTGGTCCACCAGTTTCTTCTGCTTTTTGGCGCGCAACGACAGCAACCTTACGGTCTGCAGGTGTGATACCGAGGTCGTTCATGAGCAACTCAATTTTCTTGACGGCAGCTTCGCCAACTTTTTCAGCTTTGAAGTCAAGAACTGTTTGATAGTAACGGCGGATGATTTCTTGTTTAGAAGCTTCGACAGCAGCCTCGTCATCTGTAATAGCGAAACCAACCATGTTGACACCCATATCTGTCGGTGAAGCGTATGGTGATTTTCCGAGAATACGTTCCAACATGCGCTTGAGCACTGGGAAGATTTCGATATCACGGTTGTAGTTGACAGTGGTTTCTCCATAGGTTTGAAGATGGAAGGGGTCAATCATGTTGACATCATCAAGGTCAGCTGTGGCAGCTTCATAAGCCAAGTTAACTGGGTGATGAAGGGGAAGATTCCAAACAGGGAAGGTTTCAAATTTAGCGTAGCCAGACTTGATGCCATTGATTTGGTCGTGGTACATATTGGACATACACGTTGCCAATTTTCCAGAACCGGGTCCAGGAGCGGTTACGACAATCAAGTTGCGACTGGTTTTGATGTAGTCGTTTTTGCCCATGCCTTCTGGGGAAATGATGTGATCCATATCCGTCGGATATCCTTTGATTGGATAATGAAGATAAGAATCAATTCCGTTTTTCTCAAGTTGGTTGCGGAAGGCATCTGCAGCGGGTTGGCCAGCGTATTGTGTAATGACAACGGAGCCGACAAAAATCCCTAATTCATTGAATTTGTCAATCAAACGAAGAACTTCTTGGTCATAAGAAATGCCTAAGTCGCCACGTGCTTTGGAATGTTCAATGTTGCTAGCATTAATGGCAATCACAACCTCAACCTGCTCTTTCAATTCTTGCAAGAGCTTGATTTTGTTGTCAGGTTCATAACCAGGAAGGACACGAGCAGCGTGGAAATCTTCTAACATTTTACCGCCAAATTCTAAGTAGAGTTTGCCGTCAAATTGGTTAATGCGTTCCAAAATATGGTCGCGTTGTAAATTCAAATATTGTTCAGAACTAAAAGCTTGTTTTTTCATTTTTTTACCTCTGACCTCTATTATAATAAAAAATTGGAAGTTAGGAAACTATGGAGTTAAAAAAGGAATCAAAAAGATTAGGCGAACGCTTGCATAAAAATCTGAAAAGCGCTATCATAGACTATAGATTATTAAAATAATGAGGTAAGAAGATGCAAGAAAAATGGTGGCACAATGCCGTAGTTTATCAAGTTTATCCAAAGAGTTTCATGGACAGCAACGGAGATGGAATTGGCGATTTGCCAGGAATTACCAGTAAGTTAGACTATCTAGCCAAGCTAGGGATTACAGCGATTTGGCTTTCTCCCGTTTATGACAGCCCTATGGATGATAATGGCTACGATATTGCTGATTATCAAGCGATTGCAACGATTTTTGGAACCATGGAGGATATGGATCAACTGATTGCGGAAGCTAAGAAGCGTGATATTCGTATCATCATGGACTTGGTGGTCAATCATACCTCGGATGAACATGCTTGGTTTGTAGAGGCCTGTGAAAATCCTAATAGCCCTGAGCGAGACTACTATATCTGGCGCGATGAACCCAATGACCTAGATTCTATCTTTAGTGGGTCTGCTTGGGAATACGATGAAAAGTCAGGTCAATACTATCTCCACTTTTTCAGTAAGAAACAGCCGGATCTCAACTGGGAAAATGAAAAACTTCGCCAGAAAATTTATGATATGATGGACTTCTGGATTGATAAAGGTATTGGTGGTTTCCGTATGGATGTTATTGACATGATTGGCAAAATTCCTGACGAGAAGGTAGTCAATAATGGTCCTATGCTTCATCCCTATCTCAAGGAAATGAATCAGGCGACCTTTGGAGATAAGGATCTCTTGACAGTAGGGGAGACTTGGGGAGCAACGCCAGAGATTGCCAAGCTCTACTCTGATCCAAAGGGGCAAGAATTGTCTATGGTCTTCCAGTTTGAACATATCGGTCTTCAGTATCAGGAAGGTCAGCCTAAATGGCACTATCAAAAAGAGCTGAATATCGCTAAGTTAAAAGAAATCTTCAACAAATGGCAGACAGAGTTAGGAGTTGAGGACGGCTGGAATTCCCTCTTCTGGAACAACCATGACCTCCCTCGTATTGTCTCAATCTGGGGAAATGACCAAGAATACCGCGAAAAATCTGCCAAAGCCTTTGCAATCTTACTTCATCTCATGAGAGGAACTCCTTATATCTACCAAGGTGAGGAGATTGGGATGACCAACTATCCGTTTGAAACACTGGATCAAGTAGAAGATATTGAATCTCTCAACTATGCGCGTGAGGCTCTTGAAAAAGGTGTTCCGCTGGAAGAAATTATGGACAGTATCCGTGTCATTGGACGTGACAATGCCCGTACCCCTATGCAATGGGACGAGAGCAAAAACGCCGGTTTCTCGGCAGGTCAGCCTTGGTTGGCGGTTAATCCAAATTACGAGATGATCAATGTCCAAGAAGCGCTGGCAAGTTCAGATTCTATTTTCTATACCTATCAGAAACTGGTCCAAATTCGCAAGGAGAATAGCTGGCTAATTCGAGCTGACTTTGAATTGCTTGACACGGCTGACAAGGTCTTTGCCTATATCCGTAAAGATGGCGACCGTCGTTTCCTAGTTGTGGCTAACTTGTCCAATGAAGAGCAAGACTTGGCAGTAGAAGGAAACGTCAAATCGGTCTTGATTGAAAACACCCTAGCTCAAGAAGTCTTTGAAAAACAAATCTTAGCTCCATGGGATGCTTTCTGTGTGGAATTACTATAAATATTTTTTACAGAAAAATTTAAAATTGAAATCGCATAAAAACAAGGGAGGGCTGTATGAAAAGGCAGAAATCCTTTGTTTTTTATAACCAAGGTTTATAAACTTTCATTCTCGAAATTCAATTAACTTTACAAATTTCCACTATTTTGGTAAAACAAACCTATGTTACAAAAACTAACATAAAGTAGAAGGGAGATGAATACAAAAAAGAGTGTCCTTAGTGCAGGCCTGACTTTTGCATTTGCCTTGCTTTTAGCTGCTTGCGGACAATCAGGTTCAGATACAAAAACTTACTCATCAACCTTTAGTGGAAATCCAACTGCATTTAACTACTTGTTAGACTACTACGCTGATAATACAGCCATCATTACCAACCTAGTTGATGGTTTGCTTGAAAATGACAATTACGGAAATCTAGTTCCGTCTTTAGCAGAGGACTGGTCTGTTTCAAGCGGCGGTCTGACTTATACTTACAAATTGAGAAAAGTGCCAAATGGTTCACGGCTGACGGTGAAGAGTACGCCCCAGTTAAGGCGCAAGATTTTGTGACAGGTATCAAGTACGCAGTGGATAATAAATCACAGGCCATTGACTTGATTCAAAACTCGATTAAGGGCTTGACTGATTATATTACAGGAGCGGATTCTGACTTTTCTAAGGTTGGGGTGAAGGCCATTGACGACCAGACTGTTGAGTATACTTTGTCACGGCCAGAACCTTACTGGAACTCAAAAACAACCAACAGTATTCTTTTCCCAGTAAACGAAGAGTTTTTAAACTCAAAAGGGAAAGATTTTGGTACCCTATCTCCAGATAGTATTCTCTACAGCGGACCTTATTTGTTAAAAGATTTCACATCAAAATCATCAATTGAGTATGTGAAAAATCCGCATTACTATGATCATGATAAAGTATCAATTGAACATGTGAAATTGGCCTATTTTGATGGTTCAGACCAAGAATTGACCATCCGTAACTTTGAAAGTGGAGCTTATTCTATCGCTGGGGTTTATCCAAATAGTTCTAACTTTGCTAAGACCAAGGAGAAATATAAGGATAATATCGTCTATAGCTTGCAGGACAAGACTTCTTGGTATTTCAATTTCAACGTTAACCGTAAGGCCTACAATCACACTGCTAAAACGACAGATGAGCAGAAGAAGTCAACTGAGACAGCTGTTTTGAACAAGAACTTCCGCCAAGCGGTGAACTTTGCCTTGGACCGCACAGCCTATTCTGCTCAGTCAAATGGGGAAGAAGCAGCTAGCAAGACTCTTCGTAACACCCTAGTGCCTCCTACATTTGTCCAAGTTGGAGACAAGACCTTTGGAGAAGTAGTCGCTTCTAAATTGGTCAACTACGGAACAGAATGGTCAGGTATTAACCTGGCAGATGCTCAGGATGCCTACTTCAACAAAGAAAAAGCCCAAGCAAAATTTGCGGAAGCTAAAAAAATTGGCAAGTCAAGGTGTGACTTTCCCAATTCACTTGGATGTTGCAGTTGATTAGACAAGTAAAAATGCTGTGACAGGCATGAACTCAGTTAAGTAGACCCTTGAGTCGGTTTTGGGGGCTGATAACATCGTCATTGATGTTCAGCAACTTTCAACAGATGATTTTAATAATGTAGCCTTCTTAGCACCGACAGCAGCTGATAGAGACTATGATTTGAACTTTGATGGCTGGGTAGGTGACTATCAAGATCCATCAACTTATCTCAATCCTTTCAATGCAGAGGATGGATTCTACCTTAAGATTTTTGGACTAGATGCCAAGGAAGATAAGGAAAAATCACTAGCCTAGGTCTGGATACTTATACTAATATACTTAAAGATGCAGATAGTGAAAATAAAGATGTAGCCAAACGTTACGAAAAATATGCTGAAGCACAGGCTTGGATGATTGATAATTCTCTGATTATGTCAGCTATGTCAAGTGGTGGAACAGCATCTGTAACCAAAGTAACGCCATTTACAAGAGGCTATTCATTGGCTGGTATTAAGGGTGATGGCAATAACTACAAGTACATGAAACTGCAAAAGACACTGTGACGACTAAACAGTTTGAAGAAGCTAAGACCAAATGGGATCAAGAAAGTAAAAAAGCAATCGAAAAAGCCCAAAAAGAAGCAGAAAAACATGTTAAATAGTTAGAAATAGCCTTTTCAAGGAAAATCATAAAGACAAACATCAGTTTTGGTGCTTGTCTTTTTAAATCACTCGGATATTGAAAACTGAGAAATGATTTGTTTTGTGCTAAAATAGATTGAAACGAATACTCAATAAAAATCAAAGAGTAACTGGGAAGTCAGCTCAAAATACTGTTTTGAGGTTGCAGATGGACGCTGACGTGCTTTGAAGAGATTTTCGAAGAGTATAAAGATCCTCTCTTTTACTATAGTTAAGGAGATGTAAAGATAAGTGATAAGGAAGAGACTATGTACGACTATCTAATCGTTGGTGCTGGTTTGTCGGGAGCAATTTTTGCTTATGAGGCGACTAAGCGTGGAAAAAAAGTAAAAGTTATTGATAAACGTGACCACATTGGTGGAAATATCTACTGTGAGAATGTAGAAGGGGTTAATGTTCATAAATATGGTGCCCATATCTTTCATACTTCTAATAAAAAAGTTTGGGACTATGTCAATCAATTCGCTGAGTTTAACAATTATATCAACTCGCCTCTAGCTAATTACAAGGGTAGCCTTTATAATCTACCTTTCAATATGAATACTTTCTATGCTATGTGGGGTACAAAAACTCCTCAAGAAGTGAAAGATAAGATTGCTGATCAAACGGCTCATATGAAGGACGTTGAACCTAAAAACTTGGAAGAACAGGCTATCAAGTTGATTGGTCCAGATATTTATGAAAAATTGATTAAAGGATATACTGAAAAGCAATGGGGACGTTCTGCTACTGACCTTCCACCGTTTATTATTAAACGTCTACCAGTTCGTTTGACCTTTGATAATAATTATTTCAATGACCGTTACCAAGGAATTCCAATTGGTGGGTATAATGTCATTATCGAAAATATGCTCAAGGATGTGGAAGTAGAACTTGGTCTTGACTTTTTTGCCAATCGTCAAGAATTAGAAGCTTCTGCTGAAAAAGTTGTCTTTACAGGGATGATTGACCAATACTTTGATTATAAACATGGTGAGTTAGAATACCGTAGTCTTCGTTTTGAGCATGAAGTTTTTGATGAAGAAAACTATCAAGGAAATGCTGTAGTGAACTACACAGAGCGAGAAATTCCTTATACTCGCATTATTGAGCATAAACATTTTGAGTATGGTACACAAGCTAAAACGGTTATTACTCGAGAATACCCAGCTGATTGGAAACGTGGAGATGAGCCTTATTATCCAATCAATGATGAGAGAAACAATGCTATATTTTCCAAATATCAGGAAGAAGCGGCAACAAATGACAAGGTTATTTTCTGTGGTCGTTTAGCAGATTATAAATACTACGACATGCATGTGGTCATCGAACGGGCTTTGGAAGTGGTCGAGGAAGAGTTGGGACAATAATGCAAGGATTCCGTTATTTTAGAATCTTTGCTACTTAAGATTTTTATACTAAACTAAAATAAAA
>NZ_VMMR01000022.1:0-11549 GCF_013277285.1 Streptococcus sp. 339
CATAAAGAGCCATTTTCAAACCTTTAACTACTTGACCTTTAGAATCAGTCACTTGAACACCATCTTGATTGATGGTAACAGCTTCTTCTGGGTAATCATCAACGATATAGAACCCTTTGCCAATACTGTCTTTATCTGCTTCAATACCCTTGTATTGACTATAATCTGCCGTTACCGTGTAGTAGTTAACAGAGCCTGCCAAGACCTGTTTCCCATCGATATTCACGCCTGCTTTATTCAGATTCTTCTTGGTTGGTTTCGCAGTAGGAACATTATTGACTACAGTTTCAGTTACATAAGCCGAACCAAAATCAAGCTGATAGGCTGTATTCTCATATTTACCACCTGTTTGACCCAATTCCTTCTTAACAGTCATTGGATTGGTAATGGTCAGAACTTCTCCAGCTTGCACGTAAGTCTTGTAGAACTCCTCTGGATTCTCCGCCTCGAATACTTGAATCGCTCCTTTCGGAGTGAAATTCCTAGACTTCAGGGCTTCTTGGACACCTGATGGTGCCTTAGCTAGACTTTCATAAAGAGCCATTTTCAAACCTTTAACTACTTGACCTTTAGAATCAGTCACTTGAACACCATCTTGATTGATGGTAACAGCTTCTTCTGGGTAATCATCAACGATATAGAACCCTTTGCCAATACGGTCTTTATCTGCTTCAATACCCTTGTATTGACTATAATCTGCCGTTACCGTGTAGTAGTTGACAGAGCCTGCCAAGACCTGTTTCCCATCGATATTCACGCCTGCTTTATTCAGATTCTTCTTGGTTGGTTTAACAGTAGGAACATTATTTACAACTGTATCTGTTTGATAACCGTTACCAAAATCAACTTGATAAGCTGTATTCTCAAATGATTTCCCTGTATTTCGCAGTTCTTCCTTAGTTAGCATTGGATCAATAATTGTAACCGATTTTCCTGATTTAATATACTGGTTAAAATAGGCTTCTGGATCATCCACTAAAAATACTTGGAAAGCACCCTTGGGCTTAATTTCAGAACTAGCAAGAAAAGCTTTTACCTTATCATTATCAACGGCATCTATAGAATCATACTGATACACTGAGATACCAGCAACTTCTTGTCCTTCGCTGTCAATATAACGAATATCCGATTGATTAATCGTAACAGCCTCTTCTGGGTAATCATCAATTGCTCCAAATCCTTTTAAAATAGTAGATGGATCTGCCTTCATCCCCTTATATTGATCATAATCCAAGGTAATATGGTAGTAATTTGTCGAACCAACTAGAACTGGTTTACCATCAATGATAACTTTATCCTTATTGTAATTATGTTTAAGAGGTTGAATGAAATTATTATTCGGATTGTCCGGATCATTCGGTTTACCAGGTGTTGATACCTTAACAATATTTGAATAAGATTCAAACTCATTGTTTAAGTTCAAATGGAAGTTATTCTTATAGGTTGCACCATCATTTGTTACTGTGCCATAAACCTTAAGAACTGGAGTTTTATATGCTTTACTTAAATCAGTATTTACTTTCACTAAACCTTCAGCTTTAAGTAAACCTTTCAACTGATGCTTATCTTTATCATAGGTTACAGTAAAGTCTTGGTTTTGATCTACAGTTTTTGCTAAATCTAAACGATACCCTTGAGGTAGGTTATCTGTTAGTTCGTAAATTGTAGTTTCTTTTCTGTTTGCTGCAAGAGGTTTAGTTTCCAAATCCCAAACAACTTCTGATAACTTAGGTACTGACGAATTATTTACATCTGTACCTGCAGAGTTCTTAACTAACTTTTCTACAGTAGGCGTAGTTCTCAAGCGAGTGTAAGTAACTTGAACTTCTCTTGGTGCAACCTCATTTGGAACAGGCTTTAAGTCTGGTGTAGGAGGTTCACTCGGAGTAGGAACGTGAGGTGTATCTGGTTCATCTTTTGGTGAGGCTAATAAAGGTTTCTCCGTAGGAGGTATCAATGGAGTCTTATCCTTCTCCTTATATTCAGGTTTTAAAGGTCTTGGTTTTGTAGGCTCGCTTTCTTTAAGTGGTGGTTTGGGCTCACCTAGTTGATTAATGACAGAGCGACCGCCCCAAAGTTGGAATGCGTAACCTGACCTAAAGATTTCATAATCTGATTCTGCTGGTTTACCGTGTGATCTATTATCATCATTCCAATAAGTACGATAAGCATCAGACTGAGCTTTAGAGTAAGGTGTTAATGACTTATCTACATTAGCTAGGTAAGTTAAATGATGAGTTGTACCTTTACCAACACTAAGAATAGAACCGACAGGAACTTCACGCTCATCATCTACGTCAACGTAGAAAGGGTCACCATCCTCCCAACGATTTAGACCTGAAATATCGATATAACTGTGAACACCGTTTGTCTTTTTACCCGCCCAGAACTTCTCTCCTCGAACGGTTACTTCTTTTACCCTAGAATCTTTAGGATTTACTACTACACCTGTTTGATTGTTATCATAAGTATAGCGAATACCTTGGTTGTAGTCAAGGTCAGTGTAGAAGTTAATTAAACCTAATTTCATAGGTTGTTTAGTAGATTCATCAAAGAAGTTGATATCCCACTCTACATTTAAATAGTTATTTGGGTTAAACCCTACGTTGGAGACAGGTCCTGCTTCTCCATTTTTGTACCACCAAACCCATAAAGAAGTGTATACATCGTTATTTCCATCCAACTTATGTTCTTGAACTGGAGTGGAACGAGAAGTAAAGGTCGCTGAAATCTTTTTACCTGACTTTGTAGTACCTACATTATGTAAAGTAAACTGTGAACCTTTTTGGATTCCTTTAATAAGTTTACCCCCATACTTTCTGAAACCGTCAGTTGTATGAGCTGTATCCTCAACTAAGTTATTATCCAAAGTCATTGTTGTATCTTTAGTTGCCCCCAAAGCACCATCTACAACTTCCAAATCTTTATCTTCGTCAAAGATGGCAGCCAATTTAGAGTAGTATGCAAGAGAACCACGTTTAGACTCGTCAAACTCACCGTAGATTGTAACCCCATTTGTACGACCTTGGACTCGTTGTGTTTGTAACTCTGCCAATTTTCGTTTATATTCTTCTAAGTCCTTTTCATACTTAGCTAATCGCTCTTTGTATTTTGCTGAGCCAGCATCAGACTTACCTTTTTCAATAGTCCACTTGTTTAAAGCTTCTTCGTAAGTTTTCTTAACGTCCGCATTTTCCTTATCAATATCAGCGTCTTTCTTAGCTTTATCTGCTAAAGCTTTCTCATAATTAGTTTTAGCAAGAGCATTTTCTTGCTTGATACGCTCATTCTCTTTTGCTACACGCTCTCTCTCAGCTTTTAAACGCTCATTCTTTTCTTGATTTTCTTTATCAATCTGTGCGTTTTTAGCAGTAGCATCTGCTAAGTCTTTATCATACTGAGCTTTAGCTTTGTCATAAGAGTCTTGTTTTTCCTTGTTCTCAGTAGTAATCGTTTTAATCTCTTCTTTACGAGTTTCTACTTCCTTTTTATACTTCTCAGACTCGTCTACAATAGTGATTGCTTGCTTGTCATAACTAGACTCAATTTCAGCAGTTTTCTTAGCTAACTCATCAGAATTAGTCACCAAACCACCATCAACTTCAGTTTCTTTTACAATTAAACCTGCTTCTTTTGCAGCAGATACCGCAGATTCTACTTTTTCTCTACCCACAGTAATTTCAACAGAACCTGTTGATTTTTCTGCACTACCTTGGTCTTTTGTAGAATCCACCGTTGGAGAGTCTTGTAAACTTTTCGCATTTGTAGCAGGATTTGGATTTACTCGTTCATCTGCTCTAACTGGACTAGTCATCAAACCTAAGGCAGCTAGACCAAGAATTACTCCACACGTTCCCCATCGTCTTGTTTTTCGGATTGATCCGAATGCTCTTGTTTCATTATTGAATTTCATGATTTCTCCTTTAACTTTTAATATAGTATTCAATATTATTCGCGTTCGATATAATTTGAAGGAGCCCTCGCCCTAAAATATATAATTTCCATTTCTTTCTCCAACAAAAAAGTCACCAAGAAACCTTGATGACTTTACTTAATTTAATTTTCCTTAGATTCTCGTTTGATTTTCAACAAACTTAAAAGTGAAATAGTTACCATCCCCAAGAACCAAAGACTAGATGATTTTTCCCCCGTCTTAGGTAATTCATATCTTGCAGCAGGTGCTTGATAGGCTGGATCTTGGATTTTTGCCACTTGCTCATGCACATACTTCGCAGTCTTACCATTTTGAACTACTGGAGCAGAATGAATTCCATCTTGTTCAATACTTGCTTTTTGAATAGTCAACTCTTTTTGATTCTCAATTTCTTGTTGGGCTTCCAGATAATCATGATAAGCCGACAACAACTCTTTATGAGCCTCTAATACCTTTCTTTGATCTGCTTTCGCAGTTTCTAGTTTTGCTAGCGCTAACTCTAGAATTGATTTCTTTTCTTTCAAAGCTTCTTGAGCAGCTTCAAGATTAGCTTTTGCATTTTCTAAGAGTTGGGGGGCATTCTTCAAAACTTCCACTCGCTCATTTGATGCTTTCAAGGCTTCAGTTGATTCTGAAAGTAAGGCTTGACGACTGAGGACAAGTTCTTTAATTCGAGTAAGTTCACCTTGTTTAGCAAACAATGCCTCTTTCTCAGCAGTCAAAGCTTCATTCAGTGATTTCCATTCAGTTTGTTTTTCAGCTAGTTTATCTTTAGCTAACGCAAGTGCTTCACGTTTGTTTTGTACGTCTGCATTCAACTGTTCCAAAGCCTCTTGCGCTTGTTTGTTTTCTAAACTAGCTTTTTCAAGATTTGCTTCCGCCTTCTTTAACTTATCTTCTGCTTCAGAAGTTTTTAAAGCAATATTCTGAATATCATTACGATTAGTCACTGCATTTTGCGCAGTAACTTCTGCTTGAGTATATTCTGTCTGTTCTTGTGCTTTTCTAGCTTGAGCATCCTTATGATTCGTTTTCGCAGTATAATAAGTATCCTGAGCCTGTGACACAGAATTTCTAGCTTCTTGAATTCTTTCCTGGAGACTAGCTAGATTGTTCTTAGTATCAACTTTGACATTTTGATGGAAACCATTTTTCAGCAAATCAATTGTTTTAGAATCTGTTCCAACATAGTGCATCGCTATCAAACCAAGATCTGTCTTTCGGGTTGCTACACCGATATATTGTAGCGTGACTGACTTACGATCTAGTCCTGCAAAGTTTAAAGCATGGCCCCAATCAGCATGCTTATCATAAAACAGCATCATAATCATGTTGTTGTATGCTTGTTGTTTCAGATCAGCTAATGTTACTACATCATCTGCATTTTGAAAGCCTATGTTTTCAGCAAGCAGACCTTGATTTCCTTGATTCAAACCAACTTCTTTCGCAACTGTGTTCAAAGCGTCTAGGTCATGGCCGTACTGATTAGTAGATAGTTGAGTTGCTTTCTGTGCCACTTTCTGCATATCTCGATTCACTAAAAATGGAATATCATCTGTTCCCATCAATCGACGAAAATCATTAATCAAATGTGCATTGAAAATGGCAAGTTCATCTTGAACTTCAGCAGATAAATGATTGACATCAGCAATCACAGCATTTTTATCTGCTTCACTCTGCTTAAAGGGAGAAGTTGGATTGCCGTAATAAGTCTCACCACCATCTGGAGAGCTAAATCCAGCAGCAATCATTCCTTTCTTAGCAATTTCTTGTAACTTATTTGAATTTTCTTCAGTGGGATTATTGAAGTAAGCCTTTAAAGCTTCTACATAGCCAGCAGGATAAGTGATAGAGGTCGTTGTCAAACTATCCAGGATACTTTGAGCCTTAGATAGATTCTCTTTAGCTACTCGATACAGATTTTCAGCATTAATAGCTTGAATGGTTGCTTGATCTAGCTCCTTCGCTTTCACCAACCTAGTTCCTTCAGTACTCGTTACCTCTGCTTCTGCCTGTTTCAGTTTAGAAGCACGTTGGTCATCCGCTTTTTTAGCAGTCACCAAATCTTGTCGAGCTTGTGATGCAGCTTCTTCACTCATTTCTAAGTTTCGCTTAGTTGCTTCAGCATTGGCAACAATATCTGCAAGTCCAGTTCCATCTAAAATAGCTTGTTTTTCAGCTACACTTTGTTCTGCATTTGTAACTTCTTTTGTTTTGTCAGCAAGTTTTCTAGTAGCTTCTGTAACATTTGTTTCCTGATTAGTAACATTCTTTTCAGCCAGCTTTTGTTGCTCTTTAGAAGTAGATAGTTCTTCTTGAGCTTTCTTCTCAGCAACCTCTTTTACAGAAACATCTTCTTTTGCATCCTGGATATTTTTAGGAGTAGCTTCCTTGACAGCTTTCTCCGCTTGAGTAACAGCTTCTGTAGCTTCTCCAACTACTTTCTCTGCATCGTTTACCTCGTTTTGATTAGATTTTACAATCTCCTCCTGTTTTTTTACAACTGTGTTTGCCTGATCCACATTTGCTTGGGAGATAGCAACATCAGTTTCTGTAACTGTTTTTTGAGTTGCAGTCTTCTGTTGGTTACCTGAATTTGGCTCTAAAGGCTTTACCCCTTCTGCAGTAACTTGCGTCGTTACTCCAACACTTGCGGTTGCAATAACACTAGCCAACATAACTTTCTTAACTTCATTCATGATTTCCATTTGATTTCTCCTTTTCTATAAACAAAAAAGCCAGTTAAAACTGACTTTCTAAGATTATACCCATCTACTTCAAATAATATTACTTATTATAGAATATCTTTCTCAAACTAAACATTTTTTCTAAAATTCGACAATCACCCCATCTTCTCTGAAATGACTATACGTTCTTTCAATTTTAGAAATTATCTTGCTATAATAACTACGAGTCAACTGACCGACACCATACAATTGATAATATAAATCTTCACAACATTTCTTTGATGATACATAGACATCAGCACCATTTTTTACATGAGCATAGATTTTCAAATTCCAGCAGAATCGACTATAGATTCGATTATACTCTTTTATAATCCATTCTTCTGAATATGTCCTTAACCCCTCTTTATAATCATACTCTTCGATTTTAACACACCTCTCTCCCACTAATCAATCTTTTCAACTAAGTCAAGTAAGAATCGTTTCACTTCACTCTTATAAACATACTTAGTCTTATCATCAGCAAAGCGAACAGTTTCTTCATAACTTTTCCCTTTAGTCAACATTGTTACCAATCCATGAGAAAATTGATGGTGACACCCTAGATTATCTAAGTCCTTTGTTGACAAAACTTCTTCACGCTTCACAGTGAATTTTTCATCAACATTAATAAAATCATCTATCGCACAGTTATAATACTTTGCTAGCTTGTAAAGTTTATCAATACCAGGCTCACGTTCTCCACTTTCATAGCGTTTATATGCTTTCTTTTGGATACCTAGATAATTTGCTAAATCATCTTCCGACTTATTATTCTTCTCTCGATATAAACGAAGTCCCATCGACACATTCAACATAGATCCTTTTCCTCTCTACTTTAATGTGATAATCGCAAAGAAAACCACAAACAATACAAATACAAACAGAATTATCAAATGACTAAACATCCAATAAATCAAAAACATAAATAAAATAAGCATAGACAATAGTATTCCAACTCTTACTAAGTAGATCCAAATATCCATCTTTCCTCTTTTCTATTCTCTACTCATATTGTTAGTTTGCATAAAAGAATACTACTTATATTCCCTTGTGAAAACTAACAATACTTTCAATCTTTATCAGGACAAAACCTGAATTATAAAAATCAAATGATTGTTAATTTTGTTTTTTGAGTAAAATTAAAAAGGCTTATATTTCAAAGCCTTTTCTTGTTACTATTTTTTTTGTATGCTCTTATCTTCGCACACTTTCAGCTATATAGCTTACTCCCTTCGCCAAGGTCACAGATTTAAGGATAACTCAATACCCCCTCTTCCTTACCCAAAGGCATTAGCAAGATTTTACTCTTACACACCGACCATACGATAAAGCCTCACTATCTCACTCTAGCTACCTCTTCAAAGTATCATTGACTGCTCCACAGCCGTCAGTTCCCTTTTCTTATCTACTAAGGTGAAAGGACGAAAAACCCAACGTGAACTTTACAAACTCTAAACTCCTTACCAACTCAATTTACTTATGGTATAATAATACCAATTCACCCAAAACAAAATATCGTAAACAGCTTAGTAAGATGGAAACACACTTTGCTGGATTTTTGTTTTCAAAAAAATTAGAAAAGAGAACATTATGGTTGGAATCATTACTAAAACAATATCCATCATTTACAACATTATGAAGTTGTTAGTCCGCCTTTACATTAAATCTTTTGAATACTACCCAAAAATGACAACTTTTTGTACAATCTACGCAATTGTACGTTATCTGTTTTTCCCTTAGTCCTACTAAGAAAAGTCAGCAAAGAGTTTAGAATCTATAAAGTTTTGTAGATACATTTCATGGAATCTAGTTGCTAGATGTGGCTATCAAAATTCTCCGTAGCTTTGATGAGATTGAGAATTACATTGAGTTTGGGAAATCTGAATTCGTCAAACACCTGAATATACAGGTCAAAGCAGATTGGGTTGAGGGACGTAATCCAGGATATAAAGCCGTCAAACTAGTAACCTCAGGGCTAAAACTTGCTATGTAGGTCTAAAATTTCTGAATACAACTAAACTCCATGAAATATATCTACCATCAGACAACTTGACATTTTCCCAAAATTCACGTATAATTAAATTGCTAAATTTTTATATTCGTGTTTGGTCAGTGTCTATCATTGCCTGACACGTTTTTTTATTTAATTTTCAAAGACCAATAACTACTATCGTTAGTTAGAGAAATACCTTATACCTGTTATCACTTTTACAAAAAATCACTCAATCTTTTACTTGAAACAAAACTCATATTTGCAAACTATTGATTATTCTTCTTAAAAATTTTAAATACAGATAAGTTTCACTCTAGCTAGCTTTAATAGCTCTAGCAGTACAACCAACTCACACTTGATTGTACTAAAGAACCATTAAATTAAATAAAGGAATCTATACTATGCCTTATACCGAAAACGAAATCAATGCAAAACTCATTTTTTTAATTGAACCTGAATTCAAGAAAGCTGAAAGATTTGAACAAAAACCGAATCGAACCCTTGCTCTCGGAACAATCGAAGAGTTATTTGGTGAATTTGAGGAAACTGACTTCTTTAAATCATTTCCATATACTACTGATGAATTCGATAAAAAATATTGGAAATTTAAAAATAACTACCTTAGACTTCTTATCGACACTCTAGGAACACCTGATGTCTTTGCAGTTAAAGAATTATTTTACCGTGACCTTACTCTTCTTTTGGAAGAGTTTCAATAACTTCATTAAGTAAATTCTTAGAAATACTGGATAGCTTTTCAGAATATTCTTTATAAGCTTGTCTTAGTTCTTCCAAAACTTCTGCACTAAAACGTTTTAAAAGGTCCTCCTCCTTCATTCCATACCGAAGGTTTAGAACATATGGAAAGTCACGCTCTGCTTCTTTCTCTATTTCTACCACTAATAATGCCACATCTGAACGTTTCAATTCTCTACTCCTCATTTATTTTATGAAAGGTATTGACTTAACAGCTTTTAATCTGTATTATTATAATACAACTTTTTTTCTGTTTTGTCAACAGGTTTTTAAACTTTTTTATGTTTTCTAAAAATTTAAAAGATTTAAGATTGAAAGCCAATCTTACTCAAGTACAAATTGCTCAAGAGTTAGATATTACTCAACAATCCTATCAAAAATGGGAAAGCGGTAAAAGCAAACCAACCCTTAACACCCTTGAAATGTTTTCTGATTTCTTTGATGTTTCTATCGAAGAACTTCTATCTGATGGAACTGCTCGTATCGAATCAATTCTCAACGCCGATAAAATCTCTTACAAGAACCAACTACTACCAGATGAAACCGTTGAACTTATTAAGAAAACTATAAAAGACATATTGTAATCGAAATTAAAATTTTATATCACTTTCGATATATCTATTATATATCGTTTTCGATATATTGTCAACACTTTTTTAAAAAAATTTTTATTTTTTACTTAGAAAGGATTTCTTATGTTTTCTGAACGACTAAAAGAACTAAGAAAAAACACGGGCTACACTCAAAAAGAAATCGCCGAACACATAGGAACTAGTCAACCCTCTTATCAAAATTGGGAAAAAGGTTCACGCAAACCTTCCAGAGAAACCATACAAAAACTAGCCGATTTTTTCAATGTTTCTACTGATTATCTACTAGGTCAAACGGATATTCCAAATTCAACTTTAGAAGCTGACATCGACACAGCTATTGATAACTCAGTCGCTTATGATGGTACACCAATCACAGATAACGACCGTGAAATTATCAAAGACTTCCTAAAAGACTATTTTGCAAACAAAAAATAAGTATGAACCTAAATAAAGTTATAAAAGAGATAGAACAATTAAATTGTAAAGTGATCACTCTTAACAACTTATCAAGTAAAGGTAGATATGTACTTGTAAATAATCAGCACTTTATCTTTCTTCGTTCCGACACAAGCGATATTGAAAAAATAAATGTACTTCTTCATGAAAAACAGCATTTAATCAATGATGATTGTAACAATTCACTTTCTCAAATTGATACTTTTAAAAATCACATTGAAAACAACAGTGAAAAAGGACGAATCCTTGACTTTATGAGTTTAGTGAATAGTGAATATCCAATAGATGAACACTTCAACTATCAAGACTACCTTAAAAATGCTGAAATCCCAGCTAGATATGAAAACTACGTTAAAGAAATAGCTACAAATTTTTATAATGAAAACAAAAAAAATAACATTATCTAAGATAGTGTTATTTTTTATATCTTATTTAATAAATCTTATCTCACGTGATAGTACAAGCTCATCATTCAACGCTAAATTTAGCTCCCCTTTTGTCACTCCAAAAAGAACTTCATATACCTCATAATCATTCAATTCAATATCCTCGCTTATTCCAAAATTTTTTCCTTTTTGTAAAATTTCAGTATAATAGACCTCTGTAAAATCTTTAAACAACGCTCTAAACTTTGCCTTTTCTGTCGTACTAGCAGATTTTTCAAAAGTTACTCTACCCAATTCTAAATCACTATAATTATATTCTCTAGTTTTACTTTCAACATAATATCGACAAGATATAAAAATGATAAATACCAACAGTGGCAAAGTTATCCAAATATAAGCAACAAAGAAATACACTATTGCATATATGACTAAAAGAAATAACAAAAACAAAATCAAATAAAACATAATAATCTCTCTTTCCTAACTATTTCTATATCATCATCTTTAACTTTTATTATCAATCTCCTTAGCTGACCAACAATAATTTTCAAGAATCTTATAATTCCTTTTCCAACTCTCTTATAATTGAATATAGAGATTCTTTCGTTTCAGGAACAGATTTCTTCAATATTCCCTCAACAATTTAAAAATTCAAATTAGAGTAATTATGATAAATAAAATTCCTAAAACCTTTTATCTGAG
>NZ_VMMR01000023.1:0-65206 GCF_013277285.1 Streptococcus sp. 339
TACTCGTTATGGACAATGCTATATGGCATAATAAAAGCGCTGAATCGGTCAATCAGGCTCTAAAACTCATCTTAAAACAAGACAAGATTCTGTCCATCACGGCAGATAATGGTACAGAATTTAACCGCTTGTCTGATGTATTTTCTGAGGAACATATCTATTATGCGCACCCCTATGCCTCTTGGGAAAAGGGGAACTGATGAGAATCACAACAGGCTCATTCGGAGATGGTTACCTAAGGGAACTAAGAAAACGACTCCCAAAGAAGTCGCATTCATCTAAAATTGGATTAATAACTATCCTAAAAAATGCTTGCACTACAAATCACCCAGAGAAGACTTCTTGATGGCTAACTTGAACTTGAAATTTGGCTTTTTTGAAAAAATAGGTAAAAAGTTTAAAAACTCGAAGAAAACTCTTGACAAATCCTGCAAATATTTATATAATCTATGGTAGTAAGGTAGTCTTACGAAAAAATATTTTAAAGAAAAACAAAGGAGATAAAACGATGAAAAAAGTTTTATTGACAAGCGCAGTCGCTCTTGCAGCATTTGGTGCTGTACAAGCTGTTTCAGCTGATACAGCAACTTTTAGTGAGGCTAATGTTCAAACATTGCCAAATGCTAAACCTGCAGCTGATGAGAGAACAGAACCAAGTGCAGAAGTTTCTAAACTCTTTAAAGAAGCAGCAGAAGCAGCAGAAGCAGCAGCTAAACGTGGAGAAGAAGCAAGTGGTAAAGTTAATACTACTGAAAATGGTGATTTGACTATTGATGATATTAAGTCTCACCTTGCATCTCAACAATCTCAACAATCTAATAAACAAAGAGTTGTTACCGATAGATATGTTAAGGTTTATGATAAAGAAGGTAATGAACTGAAACTTGATGGTAAAGCAGTTGAGATTAAGTATGAAAAATCAGCTAATAGTACTGTTGAAGTTAAAACTAAACGTGGAACATATAAATTAACAGTTCGAGTACAAAATGGTAAAGCAACTCTTTTGAAAACTCCTCAATTAGTAGCTTCTGCTGAAACACCTGCTCAAAAAGCTGAATGGATTAAATCAGGTTCTCGCTGGTGGTACAAACACGCTGATGGTTCTTACACAACTAATGGTTGGGAAAAAATCAATGGAACTTGGTACTATTTTGACCAAGCTGGTTGGATGACAACTGGTTGGGTTAAAGACAATGGTACTTGGTACTACCTAAACGACAACGGTTCAATGGCAACTGGTTGGGTTAAAGATAACGGTACTTGGTACTACTTGAAATCATCAGGTGCAATGGCAACTGGTTGGTATCAAGTTGGTGGTAAATGGTACTACTCATACGCGTCAGGAGCTCTTGCAGTTAATACAACTGTAGATGGTTATAAAGTAAACCACAACGGTGAGTGGGTTAAATAATCCAAGATAATTTAAAACTAGGAGAGTTCTCTCCTAGTTTTTTTGCTCTTTGTTAGCTATAGGGGTAGAGTTTTTGGCATTTTCCTTGCAACTCCGTCTATTGGTTAGAAGAAAATAAAAAGTGAACAAGACGATATTTCAGTCGTAACCGCCTAATAACGAAGTATATTGAAAAATCTCCAGACTAGAGAACTCACGGATAGTTCCTAATCTGGAGATTTCTTATTTGCACTTTTCTTGTACAACTTTAGTCCATGGTAAATAAGCCTCTAAAACCTCTTTGTTTACGAGAGTTTCCTCGTTTGGAAGACATTCTAGAAGATAGGATAGCTATTTCTCACTATTTAATTGATGACGTTTAGCTGTTTCCAACAAGCTCATAATAATAGCTCTTGCTTTAGCTCCTTCAAAATTTTGAGAAAACAACCACCCTCGCTTTTTAAAATTTAGCTTAGGCTAAAAGAGTCCACTGGACTCTTTTACTCCGTCCCATAACCAATGATTTAATGGCGCGTTCAGCTAGATTATTGGAAAGGACCAGATGCCCGTCTTTCAAAATGGCCTTAAAGGTTTCTTCATACTTGAGACTGTATTCAATTGCCCTTCCTAGTTTTGAACCAGGTAAAACTGACTGACGCCGACACCAAGCAAAGAAATCTTCCATTAGGGGGTGGAGCTCTTCTTGACGTTTCTGTAGTCGTTCATCAGCTGGCAAAGCATGCAATCGCTTTTCACCTGCTTTTAAGGCCTAGTTTAAGACTAAGTTAGAACAAGGAAAACATTACAATGTAGCCATCATCCACCTTGCAAAAAAACTTATCCGAACCATGTTTTATCTCCTAAAAAAGAGCTACCATTTGACGAACAAAAAGTGATGTAATTTCTGAAATTAACACAAGATTACCTTTGAAAAAAATGGACTTTTTCAAGGGATTTTTGCCGTGCTCTAAAATCATCGCTAAATCATCAAATTGAAATAAGAAATATTTTAGATAAACTATTGACTTTTTTTATAGTTTGTCTTTCATTATAGCACATTTTTAAATCTAAGTTTACTAGTTTCAATGCTTCTATCTATTTATTCGGAAAAAGTATGAAAAATATTGGGTATGGCTCTTTCCAATGGTATTTTTTGATTCTTTCCTTTATAATGGGTGTATGGATAAGAAAAAATTATTATTGATTGATGGGTCTTCTGTTGCTTTTCGGGCGTTTTTTGCGCTCTATCAGCAGTTGGACCGTTTTAAGAATGCGGCTGGTTTGCATACCAATGCGATTTATGGTTTCCAGTTGATGTTGAGCCATTTGTTGGAGCGGGTTGAGCCTAGTCATATTTTAGTAGCCTTTGATGCGGGAAAGACGACTTTCCGTACAGAGATGTATGCGGACTATAAGGGTGGTCGGGCTAAGACTCCGGATGAGTTTCGTGAGCAATTTCCTTTTATTCGTGAGTTGCTGGATCATATGGGGATTCGTCACTATGAGTTGGCTCAGTATGAGGCGGATGACATCATTGGGACACTGGATAAACTAGCAGAGCAGGATGGTTTTGATATTACCATTGTCAGTGGGGACAAGGATTTGATTCAGCTGACGGATGAGCATACGGTGGTTGAAATTTCCAAGAAAGGTGTGGCTGAGTTTGAGGCCTTTACGCCAGATTATCTCATGGAAAAGATGGGCATCACACCGACTCAGTTTATCGATCTCAAGGCGCTCATGGGTGATAAGTCGGATAATATCCCTGGGGTGACCAAAATTGGTGAAAAGACGGGTATCAAACTCTTGCTGGAGTATGGTTCGCTTGAGGGGATTTATGAAAATATCGATGGGATGAAGGCTTCTAAGATGAAGGAAAATCTCATTAATGATAAGGAACAGGCCTTTTTGTCTAAAACACTAGCGACCATTGATACCAAGGCACCGATTGCGATTGGTTTAGAGGACTTGGTCTATAGTGGTCCAGATGTTGAAAATCTTGGAAAATTCTACGATGAGATGGGCTTCAAACAGCTCAAGCAGGCTTTAAATGTGTCGTCAGCTGATGTGTCTGAGAGTTTGGATTTTACTATTGTTGACCAAATCAGTCAAGATATGCTGAGTGAAGAGTCTATCTTCCACTTTGAGCTTTTTGGTGAGAATTACCATACGGATAATTTGGTTGGATTTGCCTGGTCTTGTGGGGATAAGCTCTATGCCACAGACAAGCTTGAGCTGTTGCAAGACCCGATTTTCAAGGATTTCTTAGAAAAAACATCTCTGAGAGTTTATGACTTTAAGAAGGTTAAAGTTCTTTTGCAACGTTTGGGTGTGGATTTGCAGGCGCCTGCTTTTGACATCCGTTTGGCTAAATACCTCCTTTCGACTGTGGAGGACAATGAAATTGCGACCATCGCTAGTCTTTATGGTCAGACTTACTTGGTTGATGATGAAACTTTCTACGGTAAGGGTGTTAAAAAGGCCATTCCTGAACGTGAGAAATTCTTGGAACACTTAGCTTGTAAACTTGCTGTTTTGGTTGAAACAGAGCCTATTTTGCTTGAAAAACTCAGCGAAAATGGGCAATTAGAGCTTCTTTATGATATAGAGCAACCTCTGGCTTTTGTCCTTGCCAAGATGGAAATAGCTGGAATTAGGGTCAAGAAAGAGACTTTGTGTGAGATGCAGGCTGAAAATGAGCTTGTCATTGAAAAACTGACTCAAGAGATTTACGAGTTGGCTGGTGAGGAGTTTAATATCAACTCGCCTAAGCAGTTGGGCGTGCTTCTCTTTGAAAAATTGGGACTTCCTTTAGAATACACTAAAAAAACCAAGACAGGTTATTCGACAGCGGTGGATGTCTTGGAACGCTTGGCTCCTATTGCTCCGATTGTTAAGAAAATCCTAGACTACCGTCAAATTGCTAAGATTCAATCGACTTATGTAATTGGCTTGCAGGACTGGATTTTGGATGATGGCAAGATTCATACTCGTTATGTGCAGGATTTGACCCAAACAGGTCGTCTGTCTAGTGTGGATCCAAACCTGCAAAATATTCCTGCCCGTTTGGAGCAGGGTCGTCTCATTCGTAAGGCTTTTGTGCCTGAGTGGGAGGATAGTGTATTGCTCAGCTCGGACTATTCACAGATTGAATTGCGCGTTTTGGCGCATATTTCTAAGGATGAGCACTTGATTAAGGCCTTCCAAGAGGGAGCGGACATCCATACCTCGACAGCCATGCGGGTCTTTGGCATTGAGCGTCCTGAGGATGTGACTGCAAACGATCGTCGCAATGCCAAGGCGGTTAACTTTGGAGTGGTTTATGGTATTTCAGACTTTGGTTTGTCTAATAATCTGGGCATTAGCCGTAAGGAGGCCAAAGCCTACATTGATACCTACTTTGAACGCTTCCCAGGTATTAAAAACTACATGGATGAAGTGGTGCGTGAGGCGCGTGATAAGGGCTATGTGGAGACCCTCTTCAAGCGTCGTCGTGAGTTGCCAGATATCAATTCGCGCAACTTTAATATTCGTGGTTTTGCGGAGCGGACAGCCATCAATTCTCCTATTCAGGGTTCGGCAGCAGATATTCTCAAGATTGCCATGATTCAGCTAGATAAAGCCTTGGTTGCAGGTGGTTATCAGACTAAGATGCTTCTGCAAGTGCACGATGAAATCGTCCTTGAAGTTCCTAAATCTGAATTGGCAGAGATGAAAAAATTGGTCAAACAAACCATGGAAGAAGCCATTCAACTCAGTGTTACCCTCATCGCAGATGAAAATGAAGGGGCAACCTGGTACGAGGCTAAATAAAAAGGGGGCTAGTCCTCCTTTTTGTAGTAGAATTATGCAAGCCTTTTCAAAATGTGCTATACTGATGAAAAAGGAGGATTTCTATGAGTCAAGAATTTATCAATCCAAGTGATGGCGTGATTCGTCAGTATCTCGCAACGAGTAAAACCCTTGCTGTAGTGGGGTTATCAGATCGTGAGGAAACAACCAGTAATCGAGTGACCAAGGAAATGCAGGCTCGGGGTTATAAAATTATTCCAGTCAATCCCAAGGCGGCAGGTGGCGAAATATTGGGTGAAAAGGCTTATGCTAGTCTAGCAGAGATTCCTTTTCCTGTAGATATTGTCAATGTTTACCGTCGCAGTGAGTTTTTGCCAGATGTGGCGCGTGATTTTTTCAAGGCTGATGCTAAGATTTTTTGGGCACAGCTAGGACTTGAAAGTCTAGAAGCAGAAGAGATTTTGCGTGCTGGTGGATGTGATGACATCGTGATGAATCGTTGCATCAAGAGAGAACATACACGCTTGATTGAGGAAGCATAAGAAAAAGGTAGCTGGTGGGCTACCTTTTGTGTTATACTCAATGAAAATCAAAGAGCAANNGTCAGTCACATATATACGGCAAGGCGACGTTGACGTGGTTTGAAGAGATTTTCGAAGAGTATTAGAAAATGCCGATAAGGGTCTGCATACCAAGAGTGGTGAGGATGATGGCAATCCAGCAGATGGCTCCAAGAAGAATGGATTTTCCACTGGATTTGACCATAGCTACTAGATTGGTTTTGAGACCGATAGCACTCATGGCCATGATAATGAGGAATTTGGAAAGTTGTTTGAGAGGGGTAAAGAAACTACTAGACACACCGAGAGAGGTCAGAAGGGTGGTTAGGAGCGATGCAAGGATAAAGTAAAGGATAAAAAGTGGGAAGACTTTTTTCAGTTGTAGGCTTTGCTTGTTTTCTTGTTGGCGACTTTGCCAGTAGGAGAGAAAGAGCGTGATAGGGATAATGGCCAAAGTACGTGTGAGTTTAACAATGGTTGCAGACTCGAGGGTATTGCTTTGGTAAAGACTGTCCCAAGCGCTGGCGGCAGCCGTTACAGAGGAAGTGTCGTTGACCGCAGTCCCTGCAAAGAGGGCGAAGCCTTCATTGGATAGATGAAGCCAGGTGCCGAGGGTTGGAAAGATGAGCGCAGCCAAGACATTGAAGAAAAAGATAACGGAAATGGCTTGGGCTACTTCCTTTTCCTTAGCATCAATAACGGGCGCTGTCGCTGCAATGGCAGAACCCCCACAGATAGAAGAACCTACTCCAACCAAGGTAGCCAGTTTTGTATCCAGTGCAAAGAAACGCTGGAAGAGGTAGGCAATAATCAGAGCTATTGAGATAGTGGACAGGATGACAGGGAGTGAAGATTGGCCAACTGCGAAGACCTGCGAGATATTGAGACCAAAACCAAGCAAGACAACGGCATATTGGAGCAACTTCTTGGAACTAAAGGTCAAACCAGCATCCAGTTGTTTATAGGACGAGAGAAAGGGATGTAGGAGCATGCCTATGAAAATGGCAAAAACGGGCGCGCCAATCACAGGGAAGAATCCTCCTAAGTACCAAGATACGATAGAAATGAGAAGGCAGGCCAAGATACCTGCTCCATTTTTTGATAGAAATGACATAAAAACCTCCAAATAAAATCTTTTACCATTATAGACATAAAAACAGGAAAAGTAAAGTAGAAAGTGGAAAGTTATTCTATTATGTATTTTTGCGGTCGGGGGGCTTTTGTAGTATAATAGAGATACGTTTTTACAGTAGGAGGTATCTATGGACTTAACTAAGCGCTTTAATAAACAGTTAGATAAGATTCAAGTTTCGTTGATTCGTCAGTTTGACCAGGCTATTTCGGAGATTCCTGGGGTCTTGCGTTTGACCTTGGGGGAACCTGATTTTACAACGCCAGATCATGTCAAGGAGGCGGCCAAGCGAGCGATTGACCAGAACCAATCCTACTATACAGGGATGAGTGGTCTGCTGACTCTACGTCAGGCAGCCAGTGACTTTGTTAAGGAAAAGTACCAACTGGACTATGCTCCTGAAAATGAAATCCTGGTTACAATTGGGGCGACAGAGGCTTTATCTGCGACTTTGACAGCTATTTTGGAAGAGGGAGACAAGGTGCTCTTGCCAGCTCCTGCCTATCCAGGTTATGAACCGATTGTCAATCTAGTTGGGGCAGAGATTGTCGAGATTGACACAACTGCAAATGGTTTTGTCTTGACTCCTGAGATGTTGGAAAAGGCCATTTTGGAGCAGGGAGACAAGCTCAAGGCGGTTATTCTCAACTATCCAGCTAATCCGACAGGAATTACCTATAGTCGGGAGCAGTTGGAGGCCTTGGCAGACGTTTTACGCAAGTACGAAATTTTCGTTGTCTGTGATGAGGTTTACTCAGAATTGACCTATACAGGCGAAGCCCATGTATCTCTAGGAACGATGTTGAGAGACCAGGCTATCATTATCAATGGTCTATCTAAATCGCATGCTATGACCGGTTGGCGTTTGGGACTAATTTTCGCTCCTGCGGCCTTCACAGCTCAGTTAATCAAGAGTCACCAGTACTTGGTGACTGCCGCAAATACCATGGCGCAACACGCTGCGGTGGAGGCCTTGACGGCTGGTAAAAACGATGCGGAGCCTATGAAGAAGGAATATATCCAGCGTCGTGATTATATTATCGAGAAAATGACTGCTCTTGGTTTTGAGATTATCAAACCAGACGGTGCCTTCTATATCTTTGCTAAGATTCCAGCTGGTTACAACCAAGACTCCTTTGCCTTTCTAAAGGATTTTGCTCAGAAGAAGGCTGTTGCCTTTATCCCTGGTGCTGCCTTTGGGTGTTATGGAGAAGGTTATGTTCGCCTGTCTTATGCAGCCAGCATGGAGACTATCAAAGAAGCCATGAAACGACTTGAGGAGTATATGAGAGAAGCATGATTCAGTCTATCACGAGTCAAGGCTTGGTGCTCTATAATCGCAATTTTCGTGAGGATGACAAGCTCGTCAAGATTTTTACAGAGCAGGTTGGCAAACGCATGTTTTTTGTCAAACACGCTGGTCAGTCTAAGCTGGCGCCTGTTATTCAGCCCTTGGTGCTGGCACGATTTCTCTTGCGAATCAATGATGACGGACTCAGTTACATCGAAGACTATCATGAGGTCATGACTTTTCCCAAGATTAATAGTGACCTCTTTGTCATGGCCTATGCGACCTATGTGGCAGCTCTTGCAGATGCTAGTTTGCAGGACAATCAGCAGGATGCTCCCTTGTTTGCTTTTTTGCAAAAGACTTTGGAGTTGATGGAAGCAGGCTTGGATTATCAGGTTTTGACCAATATTTTTGAAATTCAAATTTTGACTCGATTTGGGATCAGCCTTAATTTTAATGAGTGTGTCTTTTGCCATCGGGTCGGTCAGGCTTTTGACTTTTCTTTCAAATATGGAGCCTGCCTCTGTTCAGAGCATTATCATGAGGATGAGAGACGTTGCCATCTCAATCCCAATATCCCTTATCTGCTCAATCAATTTCAAGCCATTGATTTTGAGACCTTGGAGACCATTTCGCTCAAGCCCGATATCAAGCAAGACTTACGCCAGTTTATGGATCAGCTCTACGAAGAGTACGTTGGGATTCACCTAAAATCAAAGAAATTTATTGATTCCCTAGCAGACTGGGGACAATTACTAAAAGAGGAAAAGAAATGAAAAAAATCGCAGTAGATGCCATGGGGGGCGATTACGCACCTCAAGCCATCGTTGAGGGTGTCAATCAAGCCCTAGCTGACTTTTCAGATATTGAGGTTCAACTCTACGGAGATGAAGCTAAAATCAAGCAATATCTGACAGCGACAGAGCGCGTCAGCATTATCCATACGGATGAAAAGATTGATTCAGACGATGAACCTACGAGAGCTATTCGGAAGAAGAAAAATGCCAGTATGGTATTGGCGGCCAAGGCTGTCAAAGAAGGAGAAGCAGACGCTGTTCTCTCGGCTGGGAATACAGGTGCCTTGTTGGCGGCAGGATTCTTCATCGTGGGTCGTATCAAGAACATCGATCGTCCTGGACTTATGTCGACTTTGCCGACTGTAGATGGGAAGGGGTTTGACATGCTGGACCTCGGTGCCAATGCAGAAAATACAGCCCAGCACCTCCATCAATATGCGGTTCTAGGTTCTTTCTATGCTAAAAATGTCCGTGGCATTGCGCAACCACGTGTTGGCTTACTTAACAATGGAACAGAGAGTAGCAAGGGTGACCCGCTTCGTAAGGAAACTTACGAATTACTAGCAGCTGATGAAAGTTTGAACTTTATCGGAAACGTGGAAGCACGTGATTTGATGAATGGCGTTGCGGATGTTGTCGTGGCAGATGGTTTCACGGGAAACGCTGTGCTCAAATCCATCGAAGGGACAGCCATGGGAATCATGGGATTGCTCAAGACAGCTATTACAGGTGGTGGTCTTCGAGCGAAACTAGGCGCACTCCTTCTCAAGGATAGCCTCAGAGGTTTGAAAAAACAGCTCAACTACTCAGATGTTGGTGGAGCGGTCTTGTTTGGTGTCAAGGCACCTGTTGTCAAGACTCATGGCTCAAGCGATGCCAAGGCTGTTTATAGTACGATTCGCCAGATTCGTACCATGCTAGAAACAGACGTAGTTGCCCAGACTGCGCGTGAATTTTCAGGAGAATAAAAGAGATGACAGAAAAAGAAATTTTTGACCGTATTGTAACCATTATCCAAGAGCGACAGGGAGAGGACTTTGTCGTGACAGAATCCTTGAGTCTGAAAGACGATTTGGATGCTGACTCAGTTGACTTGATGGAGTTTATCTTGACACTGGAAGATGAATTTAATATCGAAATCAGCGACGAAGAAATTGACCAACTCCAAAGTGTAGGAGATGTTGTTAAAATCATTCAAGCAAAATAGAAATCGGAGTTCCAAGGCATTTGCTTTGGAATTTTTTATTTGGCTTAATACTCTTCGAAAATCTCTTCAAACCATGTCAGCTCTATCTGCCACCTCAAAACAGTGTTTTGNNATTTTCATTGAGTATAAGTGACCGTTTAGGAACAGATTTAGTCTTTCTAGGGACAGTAGAAATCTGAGGACAAATAAGGGATATAATGGAGTCAGAAAAAATCAATCTCCAAAAAGGAGAAAAGAAAGGATTTTTATGATGAAAAAATATCTTTATTCTAGTTTGTTAGTTCTTGCAGGAGGCGTTCTCCTAGCAAATACTACGGTAGCCTATGCTGATTCCCCATCAGCAAGTGAGAAAGAAGCGATTGCTCAATTAGTTAATCAAGGCAAGATAAAAGCTGAAGAAGCTGATCAAGTAAAATTGATTGGTTTTGAAGATAAAGAAACCCAAGCAGAGGGAAATCAAGAGAAGAAAGCTTTCAATCAATATCGTGATCCGAAAGGAACATGGATGCAAACCAATGGTAAATGGTGGTTTAAATACGGTTCAGGTGGGTATGCTAAAAATTGGGAACAATTAGATGGCAAGTGGTACTATTTTGATGACCAAGGATGGATGAAAGAAAATACTTGGATTCAACCTGATGGTAATTATTACTACTTATCTGCTAGTGGTGCTATGGTCACTGGTTATCAACGTGTGAATGGTACACCATACTTCTTTAGAGCCAGTGGTGTATGGGTAGAAAATCGTGGACAGGCACTTGGTGAATACGCAGAGACATTTGTAGGAAAAATCCCATATGTTTGGGGTGGGGCAGATTTGAATAGTGGCGTAGATTGCTCAGGATTTACGATGGCTATTCATGCTAAGTTTGATATTAGTATTCCTAGAGTAACCTATGGTCAAGCAACAGGAGGAAGCTATATAAGTAATGGTTCTCAACAAGCTGGAGATTTGATTTTGTATAATAGTGAAGAGACAAATGACCATGTAGGTATTTATGTTGGTGGTGGAAAGGTAGTTCATGCTCCATATCCAGGTCAATATGTTTCTTATATGAATCAATACGGTATTACTCAAAATACAATTCGTAGATATTGGTAATATTGTCTAATTTTTCACAATATTATTGACTTTGACAATGAAAAGTATTAGAATATAGCTAAATAAAGAGGGGAAGCCCTCTTATAGCTATTCAATAAAGGAGGAAATGGCTATGAAAAAATCTAAACTACTTACACTTGGTTTGCTTGCAGGTGCTGGTCTACTTTTGTCTATCAACCAAGCACAGGCTGCAGATACTTGGGTTAAAAATGGTGCTGACTGGAATCTTTCACAAGATGGCAGTCTAGCTAAGGATAAATGGGTACAAAATGCTGGGTCATGGTATCACTTCGACATCACTGGTAAAATGCAGACAGGTTGGCTCAAAGACGGTAACACTTGGTATTCGCTCGCAGATAGTGGCGCTATGCGTACTGGCTGGTACAAGGAAGGTAGCACATGGTACTCACTAGCAGATAGTGGCGCCATGCGTACTGGCTGGTACAAGGAAGGTAGCACATGGTACTCACTAGCAGATAGTGGCGCCATGCGTACAGGTTGGTACAAAGAAGGGTCTACATGGTACTATCTTCATTTTAGTGGTTCTATGATGACAGGTTGGGAGTTCATAGATGGTAAATGGTCTTACTTTGAAAAATCAGGTGCTATGGTTGCAGATAGAGCTGTTCTAGCCAGTGATGGGGAAAGTTATGTCATTGGTAAGGATGGCTATCTAGCAAATAGAAAAGATGCTGGATACAGTATTCATGATATTGTCAAACTTGGAGATGGGCAAGAATATTTGCTAAATGCTAAAGGTGACGATGTTATTATTGAAAAAAATGCTTGGTATATCAGACCAGAGTTCAAGAAGTTTTCTAATAAATATGGAGATGAGGTTGCAAATACTACCTTAGCTTTAGTGGATAATAAAGAAGAAGGACAAGAAATTGATCCTAAGGCAGTTTTACAGAACTTCCAAAACTTACCAAATCGCTACTACTTTGATGAAAATGGACATCGTGTGATTAATATCCCAGCAATGACAACCTATTCAGAGATTAAAAAAGTTGGCAATGATGTCTATTTAGAAAATCCAGGTGCACGACTTCGTCTTGGAGCTACCCACTTTACAATCAATAACAATAAACTATACTATTTAGAAAATGAGCAAGGTAAGCTCAAAACAGGTTACTTTGTATTGATTGATGATGGTATGGCTACAACCCACTATCACATCCTAGCCTATGCGGATCAATCTGGTGAAATTCTTAAGATGAAACGCTTGCCATCAGGAGTTTCAGATTATCTGGATAAAGAAATCGATGGTTTATATGGTGAAAAAATTAAAATTGAATCTCCACACTCAAACGAATATTATAAAGTGGTTGTGGTTAAATAAAAATAACATCTTCACAACTAATCGTTAACGCTCTAACCAATATACCATTTTCAGGAGGCTTTAGATTTCTTGTATTTTAAAAGGAAACTAAAGCCTTTTGTAGATGGAGCAGGGGATAGAGTTATCTATAAAATAATGAAAAGGAGTCTGTCATGGAAATGAAAAATACATTTGTAGAATTGGAACAATTTGAAGAGTTAACTCCAGAGGTTTTGGAAGAAGTGAATGGTGGAGGGATTTTTGAAGATACCGTAAAATGGTGCGATAAATTATTTAGTACGGGTAGACACTTTGCTTAAATTCACAGTATTCGTTAGAGATTAGATTTATTTATGATTATTTTAGAATTCTTAGTTTCTGTGCTATATATACTGTTGGTAGTCGTTTCAACCATGGTTCCTACTATTTATTTGGGTGCTCAAATTTCCCCAGAATTTTATAAAAAACGTTATTGGGTCCTTGTATTTTTAATTAGTTTATCTGCTCGCCAAACATTTGGAGAATTATTTCATATAGGAATCATTCTCTTCTTTTACTGTATTTTTTTACTAGTATTGCACAAGGGAAAAGGGGAAGCTTTTTTTCTTTCTCTGTATCTTTTTCTCTTCTTTCAAAGTATTCGTTATTTATTTTTGACAATTTGGATTCGTGTATTATCTGGTGAGCCTTGTTGTTTTGTAGATTCGTTTTCCACTTTATATAGATCTGTATTTGATTTATTATCAATATTTCTATGTTCTACAATTATGAAACGTTGTTCTTTGGATTTGGATTTATTCTTTTCAGATGCTTTCAAAACCCACTATTATAAGAGTTTTTTCATTATCCTACCTCTGACTGGATTTAGGATATTCTCTTCGTTTATGACCAATAGAAATAGTTCGTTCTACGTTCGTTTTGATACGACCATTTCTCTCCTGATTTTCATTCTCTTTTTCTCTTGGCTCTTTTACATCAAGCATTTGGAGCAGGTTTATCGTGATGAGCAGACCATTCAGAGACAGGAAGATGAAAATCGTTCCTTGCAAGGAATGGTGGATAAGTTGGGACATCTCTATGATGAGGTTCGAGGTTTCCGTCATGATTTTGCGGGAATTGTCGCCAGCATGGAGCCTGCCATAGCAAATCAAGACATGGCTGAGGTATCTACCATTTATCAAGATGTCTTTCTAAAGACTAATGAAAAGCTGAGGAAGGCGGATTACACGGCCTTTAATCTTCACAATATCCATGATATAGCTATTCGCAATACCTTGGCAAAAGCCATGATTGTGGCAGATAAGCAGGGAATTCATTTTAGTTTGGAGACGGTGGGGGTTGTCGAAGAGCTGGCATTGCCTATGTTGGAGGCTATCCGTATCCTCTCTATCCTCACGACAAATGCTTTAGAAGCAGCCAGTGAGGCTGAAAATCCGCAGATTCGGGTTGCTTTATTGGCAGGTGATAGGAGTGTCCGTTTTATCATTGAAAACACTCGTAAGAAAGAAGAACTGAATCCCAGTATTCTCAGTCAAAAGGGTTACTCTACCAAGGATAACCACAGTGGACTGGGCTTGGCAACCTTGGAGGACATGGTTTTTCATTATGATTTAAACTTAGATACCCAGCTAGGAGAGACGACTTTTAGACAAGATTTAGAATTGCCATTTAAGGATGAGAAACGAGGGGGAGAGGAATGAGAATTTTAGTTTTGGAAGACGATAGAGTCCAGCAAGGACGGATAGAGCAGACTTTACTAGATATCGGTCGCTCTCGCAATTTAAGATTGGAAATTGATATTGCCAAAAACTATGGGGATGTTGAAAAGTATTCTCAGTATTTTGACCATTACCAGCTCTATTTATTAGATTTAGAGATTGATGGAGAGCGTGAACGGGGCTTTCAGGTTGCTCAACAGGTTCGGGAGCGGGATCCTTTTACAAGCATTGTCTTTGTGTCCACGCACTCGGAGGCCTTACCTCTAGCTTTTCGCTACCACTTGTCTGCCTTGGATTTTATTTCCAAGGATCAGCCAGAGGCGGACTACTGTCATCAGCTGGAGCGCTGTCTGGACTATGTACTGGCAGTAGATAAGAGGGAAAATATGCGTCTCTTTACCTATAGTTTTGAGGGAAGACGGGGCTTCACTCTGCCCTACCATGAAATTTTAGCCTTTGAAACTTCAGTGGAATCCCATCGTATCAAGGTCTATTATGCCAATCATTCTATCAAGACCATTTATGGCAGTCTCAAGGATATCGCTGCCAAGGCTGAAAAAGATTACTTTGTCTATGCCAATCGCAATACGTTAGTCAGTTTACAGGCTATTGAAGAGATGACTGCCACAGAAGTGACCTTGTTAGAAGGCTTGCATTTCCCCGTATCACGAACAGCCAGAAGAACCCTTAAAAAATATCTTAATGTCTAATATCTGTTAGATTTGAATGAGTTTATCAATAAGAATATCGGAAAATTTTCTGATATTCTTATTTTTTGACTTCTTTTTCGAATAGATAAGTAAGAGGAAAAGAAAAGGAGTTTGCTTCATGTATCTACCGATTTTCTATTCATGGTATATTAAATTATTTTTCAAATAAAATTTAATTTAGTTGTTTATTTTTGAATTGTTTTTCGAATAGATAAGTAAGAGGAAAAGGAGAGGAGCCTAGTTCATGTATCTACCAATTTTTTATCCGTGGTTTACTAAATTATTTTTCAAATAAATTTAATTTCGTTGTACACTTTCGACTTCTTTTTCGAATAGATAAATAAGAGGAAAAAGAAAGGAGCCTGGTTTATGTATCTACCGATTTTCTATTCATGGTACATTAAATTATTTTTTAAATAAAATTTAATTTAGTTGTACATTTTCGAATTATTTTTCGAATAAATAAGTAAGAGGAAAACGAAAGGAATAAAATAATGAAAGAACATTATTACGGATTTGTTGAGCTAACTTCGGAAGAATTGACCGATATTCAAGGTGGAGAAAATTGGACGAAGACCCTTGTAGATTGGTACATTGGATTTCGTAGAGGTTTTGGTTTTTAGGAGGATAAGAGATGAATGAAATGAATGATAAGTATACTATTGAAGTATTAAAGGAAAGCGACTTAGCCTTGCTGGTGGGTGGTAGTGAGGCAAGTTACCAACATGGTTTAATGGTGGGGTTCATTTTACGTCGTGCGTTATTTGGATTCTAAGATAATATTTAGAGAGTGAAGCTTACCTACAACAATGAACAGAATATATGAAAAAGGAAATACAAATAACTACCTTTTTCAATTGTTAAGAATCAAAAAAGGAGAATAAGATGGAACAAATTAAAAATATGGAAAATAATTTTCATGTAATGAGTCATGAGGAATTGGCCGATGTAGAAGGAGGCTTGCTATTTGGTCTGGTAGTAGTTGGAGGAGTCGCAATTGCAGGAACATTTTTATTGGGTGCGGTAGATGGTGCTTCAGGAGCACATGCTAAGCGTCGTGGACGTTAACAGGGAAGGAAGAGCGCTGATGGAACGCATAATAGAAAGTTGGATTACTAGGGTAGAGAATTTTTACAGTTTGCAGTCAATTCCTGTGAAAGTATTCATTTTCATAGTTGGAGTAGTTGGGATTTATGCTTTAGGGACATTACTTTTAGGACCGGTTTATTGGGCGGGGCAGAAGTTTGGCGAAACAATTTACAATTATTTGTTTCAATAAAAAATTATAGATAAAGAGGAACAGACATAATGAATATGATAAAAATTGAAGAAAAATTTACAAGTCTTACAGAAAAAGATTTGGCAACAGTAGAGGGTGGTCGAGTGTCATGGAGAGGTAATATTAACATCGATGTCCACAAAGTGATTGATAGTACGGGAAGATTTTTCGGTGGTATCTATAATGCTGGTAGATCATTTGGGCGAAATGTTTACAATGCATTTTATTAATATAGTTTATTAAAATGAATATCATATATTATATTTTTGAATTCGTTTTCGAATAGATAAATAAGAGGAATACAGGGAATGATTATTTCAGTAATTCAAGATTTGGATGAAACAATTTAATAAACACTGCTATACCAAACTTGTCAAGTTTGCAACAAGACAAGCATTAAAATAAAAAAGGAGGCATTCGTTATGAATACAAAAACGATGTCACAATTTGAAATTATGGATACTGAGATACTTGCTTGCCTTGAAGGTGGCGGATGCAATTGGGGAGATTTTGCCAAAGCAGGTGTTGGAGGAGGAGCAGCACGAGGTCTTCAGCTAGGAATTAAAACAGGAACATGGCAAGGTGCAGCAACTGGTGCTGCGGGAGGAGCTATATTTGGAGGTGTGGCCTATGCAGCGACATGTTGGTGGTAATTATGGATTTTAAAAGTTTTATTATTGGTTTAGTAGTTGGTATATTTGGTCCCTATATGGATGATCTAATTAGAAAAAAATTTTTAAAGTCTTCGGAGAAGAAAACAGAAAAATTTGTCAAAAAATAATCAAAACGATAAATGATGAATCTGATTCAAAATTATCTTGCACATGTAAAGAGGACCATCTCTCCTCTTATCAGGTAAATAGGAATCTTGCAGTAGCGAATCAAAAAAGGAGTAACTATGAATCGTAATTTAGAACGGTGTTATCTATTCTGACTATGAATAGATCATACCAGAGGTGGCTTATAAATAGCGGGGACATTAGAAATTGAAGTAACTTTAAATAGGATGTCGTAAAGGTTACTATCAATGATTTATTTGTCCCAAGCTTGCCTAGGGTGTCAGAAAAAAATCATTTTCCTTTCAATAGCATATTTTTAGTAGGTAGGACGTTTGTTCTGCCTATTTTTTATCCAAAAAGTGCAGTTGAGGTGTTTATTTATATCGTTTGGAGTTTATTTGGAGTTTTACATGTATTTTTGATAAAAAATAGGCATAGAAATTAGGAAAGTTGAAGAAAAGGAATGAAGAAGGTCTTAGTTTGTGATTTTTTACATACTTTTAAGTCTTGATGAAGTAGTTTGAACTAATATATAATTGCTAGAAATTGAATACACTACTCCTTGAGGGCATTTTGCCCTCTTTTATATTTTACAATAAGTGTAAAAAGGAGAGTTTTTATGCGTTACGGTTATGTTCGAGTATCTACAAAAGAACAAAATATTGATAGGCAATTTTCAGCATTGGTAGAAAACAAATTATCAAAAGAGAATATTTTTATTGATTACGTTTCAGGAAAAGATTTTGACAGAATGGAATATCAAAAATTATTAACTACCTTGAAAGAAAATGATGAATTGGTTATTAAATCAATTGATAGGTTGGGAAGAAACTATGATGAAATTTTAGAACAATGGCAAGCAATTACTAAGAAAAAGAAAGTAAATATAACTGTTTTAGATTTCCCCTTATTAAATACAAAGAATAGCAATGATAATATCACAGGAAAACTAATCTCCGATATCGTTTTACAAGTCCTATCTTATGTGGCACAGTTTGAAAGAGAACAAATCAAACAAAGACAAATGGAAGGAATACGGGAAGCACAGAAAAAAGGGAAGAAATTCGGCAGACCAAAATTGGTTGTTCCGAATAATCTCCCTGATGTGATAGCTCAATATAAGAAAAAAGAAATAACCTTACGAGAAGGTGCAGACATCTTAGGAGTATCAAAAAGCACCTTTCACAATTGGATAAAAAATTCATAGTTCTTGTCAAAAAACCTAGGATTTTTTGGACAGAAAATACAGTCTATTTTAGAAGCGTTTTCGTTAGAAAAAAGGTTCTAAAATCCAGCATTTTGACCAATTATTATTACACTTCCATTTTATCAAGTTTGTCCAAAAAAGTCTAGATTTTAGGACAAACTGATTATTTTACAATAAATAAAAATAGGGGGACACGAAATGGACACCAAAGCTAAAAAGTTCACACTTGCAACGATTTCAGCTCTATCACTTCTTGGGGTAGGAATTGTTACATCACAATCAGTAGTTGCTAATGATAGGCTGGTTTCCACTCAAGCAATCAAAGGTCAATCCTACAATATCTTAAACTCTGAGGTCACTAGTACTTCTTCTGGTACTACTCTAGTTGGGATTGAAGGGACTTTCTTAACGCCAGATAAACAGGCTATCTTAGATCGTATCAATGCTATTCGAAAAGAGGCAGCAGATGAAGGTCTAGTTACTAGCTATGTTCCGATCAAATGGTCAACTGAACTAGAAAAAACAGCCTTCGTTCGGGCAGCAGAAGCTTCTGTAACTAGGCATCATAAACGTTTATCTAATAAAGATATTTGGAGTGCCTGGCCTTCAGGGAATTTTTCACTAGCCGAAAACTTAGCTTGGAACTATGATGGATTTATGACAGCTATTAATCAATGGTATGACGAAAAAGCAGATTACGTCAAATCTCGTAGTGGGGCAAGTGTATCTGGTCAAACTGGACACTACGAATCCTTAATCAATTCAGAATTGACCTATATGGGTTTGGCAGCCTTTGAAAACCCTGTCACTCAAAATGGATGGATTACCGTTGCACAAAGTTTCGGAACATCATCTGGTGGCTCTGAAGAATTAGCTGGTGGTTATGGAAAGGCCATTCAATATACAGAAGCAAATTCTTCTCAGATTCAAACATTTGCGACTAAGGCGAATCTTTTTGACAAAGACTTGAAGGCAATCGGAACTCATACCAGTAAGAAAACAAAACAAGGTAAGTCTAACGGGACTAATAAACCAGGTTTCTTTTTTCAAATGCAAGATATTGGTAGGGGTATGGGTTTTTGGCGACAATCTGGTTCTCGTTGGTGGTTTATGCAACTTGATGGGTCTTACCCTTACAATCAGTGGGCAAAATTAGATAATATCTGGTATCACTTCGATAGTTCAGGTTGGATGCAAACTGGCTGGATAAAAGACAACGGCACGTGGTACTATCTCGACGGTTCAGGTGCTATGAAGACTGGTTGGTTCAAGGATAACGGTAGTTGGTATTATCTTGATAGCTCAGGTGCTATGAAAACAGGCTGGATGAAGGTATCTGGGAAATGGTACTATGCCTATAGCTCTGGTGCCCTAGCAATCAATACGACTACACCAGACGGCTATCGCGTCAATTACAATGGAGAATGGGTATAGGATAAGATTATAAAAAATAGATAAAAAGAAAAGGAATACAAAAATTATGAAAAAAATCGTTTTAACGACTACAGCAGTTTTATCACTCCTAGCAACAGGAGCTACAATTTCAAGTGTCAATGCAGCAAGTGGCGTCCCGATGGTCAAGTTCTGGTCTCCTGCAGCTAATGCTTATGTTGAAGAACCTGCTCCTGGGTATCGTGATACAGATTTAGTCGCAACAGATGTGACGCTTGTAGAAAAAAGAAAAGCACAACTTGGAGCATTTTCTGATGGTGAATTTACAACGGTTGATTGGGTAGATAATGCTTATAGACAAGAATTCTCTAAGCAATTTGCAAGTTTTGAATCCAACGGCATTGCTACATTCAACGGTAAAACAATTGTCTTTAAAGCAACAGACTATGGTATCTATACCATGAAGTTTGAATTAAATGGTACTCTCTATAAGTTAACTGCTGATGTCAGAGAAAATCTAGGAAAAGGAGGTCCTTTTTACACTTATGTAACCAAACTAGAAGTCTTATCAAATAATCAAGCAAATACTATCTCGAATACGAGTACTGAAAAACAAATAGAAGCAACAATTACAAAGGTTGAAATTCATCATTTTGGATTTAATTTTGAAGGTGTACTCTCAGAGCCACTACAACACGGAGGAGATAATGCAGCTAGAGGAAATGTTACTCTAATTGATAAGGCTACCGGAAAGATTGTGTACCAACATAATAATGATGTCATCTTTAGTGGTCTAACTAATGACGTCAACGACCAATTTCTTTTGCCTTTAATTTATAGTAATAAATTTAAAGGGGATGTTTTCGATATCAGACAGTTTCCTGCCGGAACATACATCTTGGAGATGTCTGGAGAAGCTGGCTCTCCGCACGATCACTCAGTTGATAATAGAAAACGTGTCTTTAAAGTTAGAAAAGAGGTGACTATCGGAAATCCTTCAACAAATTCAAATACTAACACCACAACTCAATCAGGTTCGAATTCATCTAGCTCGTCAACTTCTACAAGTTCGTCATCTGGAAACTATTCTAACACGGATACAACCATGACGACCCATCAGTCTAAATCTACTTGGATGTATTCGAATGGTCGCTGGTGGTATAAACACGAAGATGGCACTTATACAACTAATGACTGGGAAAAAATCAATGGTGTTTGGTATCGTTTTGATAACTCTGGTTGGATGCAAACTGGCTGGGTAAAAGACAACGGCACGTGGTACTATCTCGACGGCTCAGGTGCGATGAAGACAGGTTGGGTCAAAGATAACGGTAGCTGGTACTACCTTCAAGATTCAGGAGCTATGAAAACAGGCTGGATGAAAGTATCTGGCAAATGGTACTATGCCTATAGCTCTGGTGCACTCGCAATCAATACAACTACACCTGACGGTTATCGTGTCAGTTACAACGGTGAGTGGGTATAAAAACAATTTCAAATTGTAAGATTAAACATATGAAAAAATTATTTCTATTCAGTATTAGTATATTAGCTATCTCTATTTTAACGGCTTGCCAACATCAGAGTGAAAACACTTCTGCAACAAGTTCTGAAGCAATTGCTTCAAGTACTAGTTCAACTTTTTCTACATCGGAAGAGAAGAAACCTGATTACACCCTATATAATCCTGTTCTTAAAGAATATGCCAAAGTATTAGATGGTTCGTCAACTTCACATACAGAGATCAATTCAAAAGCAAACTTAAAAAACACTTATCCTAAAGAATATTCTGGATTACAGTATAGCTTGTATGATTTAGACCAAGACGGTACGGACGAACTTTTGATTGCCCTAAAAATGGATTCTAACTATTACGATTTATTAGATATTCGAACTCTTAAAAATGGTGAAGTTATTCGACTGACCAATGCAGAAAACAATCTGGACTTTATTGGAGAGCGAGTACATTTTAATCCTTTAGAAAATGGTTATTTTCAATTATCTACCCGAGTATCTACTAATCAAATCCAACTTAAACTATACAAGTTGAATCAGGATGGAACACTGTTAGAACTAGTCATTGAATCAGATACAGAAGAGGGACTGGGGACAAAACCACCTTCCCTTGACATAAGATCTTTCTTTTGGAAATCTGTCACAAGTCTCATAAATGGAGAAACAAGCCTTCCGTCAGAAAGTAAAGGGATGGATATTACTGCAATTCAAAATGGAGATTTTTCTAGTGTCGCAGGCACTTGGAGGAATCGTACAGGTATTGAATTCACCTTTGACAAAAATGGTTTAGTAAGTGATCATTCCAAGATTTCAATTGAACATGCTAAGGAAATTGACCACTATCTCAAGGCAAGTTCTGTTTCTAAAGATGGAGGTGCTGGTGCAGCTATTGCCTTTTTACCAGCAGGAATCCCTATAACCATGTCTGTCACCTCTTCTTCAGATAATGGCTATACTGACTCGTCTGATATTACACAAGACCGCTTATGGTTTGGACACCAACTTATCAATGGTAGTACCGAGGGATTTTTTTACAAGGTAGAATAGTTTTAATAGACTTACAAATTTATCAATAAGAATGTCGGAAAATTTTCTGATATTCTTATTTTTTTGACTTCCTTTTCGAATAGATAAGTAAGAGGAAAAAGAAAGGAGTTTGCTTTATGTATCTGCCAATTTTCTATTCATGGTTCATTAAATTATTTTTTAAATAAAATTTAATTTAGTTGTACATTTTTGAAATTTTTTTCGAATAGATAAGTGAGAAGAAAAAGAAAGGAATAAAATAATGAAAGAACATTATTACGGATTTGTTGAGCTAACTTCGGAAGAATTGACCGATATTCAAGGTGGAGAAAGTTGGGTGAAGACCCTTGCAGATTGGTACATTGGATTTCGTAGAGGTTTTGGTTTTTAGGAGGATAAGAGATGAATGAAATGAATGATAAGTATACTATTGAAGTATTAAAGGAGAGCGACTTAGCTTTGCTGGTGGGTGGTAGCAAGGAAAGTTATCAACGGGGTCTAATTACAGGTCTATTGTTACGCGGTATATTTATTGGAACCCCATTTTTTAGAAGATAAGATTTAGAAAAAATAGAACAAGAGGAGAAAAAAGATGACAAATTTTGACAAAATGGAACAGAACTTTGTAGCTCTTACAGAAGAAGAGTTGATGGATGTGGATGGGGGAGCATTGCCTCTTGTAATCGCCGGAGTGTCTATCTGGAAGATAGGTGCAGCAGTAGCAGGTGGAGCAGCAGCGCTTTTTGCTGGAGGAGCAGCTTTGGGGTATTATGCGAATAGACCATAATCTGATTGTAGTCAGAGAGGCATTTCTATGTTTTTAAAAAAAGAAGTGATATTATTAGGGGTATTGTTATCGCTACGTATTATTTTTACTATCGTTCAAATTTTAATTGATTATAAAATATTATCTGGACAGTATAGTATAAATTTTATGGATATTTCAGAAGTATTTACTTATCCAATACTCATTTTAATCATTTACATAGCAATAAAATATAATACAAAGGAGTAATGACGAATATGAACTTAGAACAATTTTATCAATTATCTGACGATGAATTAGTGGGAACAAAAGGTGGTTTTGGTCTTGCGGAAGCAGTTGGGATTGCAGGAGTACTGAATGCTGCTGTACAAATTTTTAATGCTGGTTACAAATTTGGTTCAGATTTTGCTCGTCGTGGGCGTTAGATAATGAACAGTCGCAACCTTAATCTCAATACATTGTTACCTAAACTAGCCACGATATGTCCTTTGTTGGGAATAACTCTTAATGTCGCGCTTCATGTGATTCGTACAGGTTCGTTAGTATCCTTTAATTGGCAATGGACTTTGGTTGGTTTGCTTTTCGCAGCATATTTTGGTATTTTTCGCAAAGATTTGTCAAAAAATAATCAAAACTATAAATGAAGAACATGAATCAAAAGGATTTTATGTATATGAATGGTAGCGTTTTTCCGCCATTCTTGTCAGGCAAATAGGAGTTTCTTATGAAAACATTTTTATTAGGTTTTGCTGAAGGGTATTTTATCGTATCACTCATAATCTACATCGCAACGTATTTGATGTTGAAAAATCCAATCAATACCCTATTTTATCCAGAAATTTACCCTATTTTATTTGGACTCTTTTATCTAGGATATAAGGCCAATAAAAAGCAAGTAGAGTGATCAGCTAAGAATGACTTGTTAGTCTGCGCTGAAAGTGGTTATGGTAGAATCTAAGAATGCATCACATTGGAGTTTAATATGAAATTTGTTAAATCAATACTGAAAGTTTGGCCTGAAATTATGGTATTACTTAGTTCGATGTCTTATATCATCATCAGATTAGTAGCTGATATGAATAAAGTATCTTTACCTACTTGGTTTGATAGTTTCAATATACCAACGATTGCATTATTTATGATGGTCTTCATTCTTTTATACAGAAGTAAAGAAAAAAAGAATGGATAAATTTGAGGTAGTAGACGTTCTATAGGGAATAGGTGTCTTATAGTAACGAATCAAAAAAAGGAGTAACTATGAATCGTAATTTAGAACTGTGTTATCTATTCTGACTATGAATAGATCATACCAGAGGTGGCTTAGAAATAGCAGAGACATTAAAAATTGAAGTAACTTTAAATAGGATGTCGTAAAGGTTACTATCAATGATTTATTTGTCCCAAGCTTGCCTAGGGTATCAGAAAAAAATCATTTTCCTTTCAATAGCATATTTTTAGTAGGTAGGACGTTTGTTCTGCCTATTTTTTGCCAAAAAAGTGTATTTGAGCTGTTTATTTGGAGTTTTACATGTATTTTTTGATAAAATTTGATAAAATAGGTATAGAAATTAGGAGAGTTGAAGAAAAGAAATGAAGAAGGTTTTAAGATATTTTTTAGTATTTGTTTTTCTATTTTTGATGAATATTTTCATCTTTAAGATACTAGCAACTCTGGGATTTCAGCTGAGAATGAGTGAAAAGAGTTATATTGTACCACCGCTGTTTTTGATTATCGTTTTGTACATGATTGACAAAAGAATTAGGAAGAAAAAGAAATCTTTGTAATCAACTTAAGGAGTATTACTATGGATGAGTTGAAACGTGAAATTGGTTATAAAATCAAAACTATTAGGCGATCTTGTGGAAAAACTCAGATAGATATTTGTGGTGATGAATCAGAGTTGACGATTCGTCAGCTAGCACGTATTGAAAATGGGCAAGCTTTAGCAACACTTCCTAAATTATTATTGATTGCGGATAAACTTGGAGTATCATTACAGAATATTGTGGATGTTAAGGTTATAGAGATTCCAAAAGGATTCCTAAAACTCAAAGATGAGCTGATTCATTCTCAAACCTATGCTGATAAGGGAAGAATCGAACGAAAAGAAGCTATACTTGAGGAAATATATGAAAACTATTATGAGAATTTGCCTGAGGAAGAGCAGTTAATTGTGGATGTGACACAAGCTCGTTTTGATATTTATGGTAGTTCAGATGTGACCTACGGTTTAGGGTTAGTGGAAGAATATTTCCAGCAGTTATTAAAAAAGAAATATTTTTCTGTAAATGATTTGTTGATTATTGAATTGTATTTCTTTTGTTGTGCTATGGGATTAGAAGATAAAGAACATTTTGAGGAGTTAGCTCAAAAAGTATTGCTATGTTCAGAATATGAAGATAAGGCTAGCCTAGCTCAGATGGAAAAAGTTCTTCTGAGCCTATTTATCCAAATTCAGACAGAAGATAGTCTGATATATATTCAAACATTTGAGAAAATTATTGCTAAAACAAGACATGTTTTTTACCGACCTCATCTATTTTTGCTAAAGGCAAAATATGCTTTATTTGTAGACAAGAATATTTTAGAGGCAGAAAGTTTCTATGAAAAGGCAATTTCTCTAGCAGAATTGCTAGATGATCAGATATTAGTTCAGAGAATCTTAGAAGAAAAACAAATAGATTTCTCAACAACCTGACTTCTAAGTCATGTTGTTTTTTTCATGTTTTTGTTATATTAAACCTATAAAGAAAACGCTCTCAAAAAGAAAGGAGGTTTATTATGGTTGGAACGTTATTTGTCCCTTTAAGTATAAGAGTTTGGTTCTATCTATAATATCAGGTAGAGATTAATGGAATAAAGTATTCTTATATTGGATTAAAGGAATGTTTTAATAGGTTTCCTACATTAGTATAGAGGATGAAACTCAATTTTCAATGATATAAAAGAGTGATTTGGAGATTGTGAGGGTTGAGTATGTTTATTTATGATGTAGGAAGTGTAAACTAAAAAGGAGGTAGTAATCGTATAAAAGTTAAATAGACATTATCTTTTATTGAGTCTTAGTGATATAAAAGTAATTTGATAATCTAGGAAAATGTAGTAGTAATTTATTTATTATAGATATGTTAATAAAAGTAGTATAAAATATAGACGAACATTTGAAGAGAGTTAGGAATACAACATGTGCGAATTAACTCTCAATAAAACATACATAATATACAAAAGGAGTACACTAAAATGAAATCTAAAAGAATGGAATTTCATAATAAATTTCTCATTGTTTCAGCAATGTTAGCAGTCATTAGTTGGTTAAGCTTAGGTGTTGTTTCTTTTCCTATGTTGGCTGGGACATTAGGAATTTCGACAAAAGCTGCTGCTACTGTAGTCAATTTGATTAGTGCTTATAGTACAGTTACAGCAGTAATTTCAATTGTAGGTGCAATCACAGGAGTAGGTTCTATTGGTTCGGGTATTGCAGCAACAGTTCTTTATATATTGAAAAAGAAGAGTGCTGCTCAAGCAGCTCTATGGTAGAACTAGATGAAAATACTTTCTAAAAAAGAATGTGAAAGTATTTTAGGTTATCTTAATTTTATTGGGATAACCCTTTTGTTTTTTGTTATCATAAGTTTGTCAATCTATTTTAAAAGCTATCTTCCTTTTCAAGGGAAATTATTTTTACTTTTTTTGGTAGTAGATTACGCTACTTTGAATCGTTATAATATGAAACTGCCTATCCAAAGTAAAAAAATAAATACTTTCTATATAAGGAAAAACTATATTTTTCTCTATCTTCTTGCCATTGTCAAGAAATATTATTCTTTCCAAATTTTACAATCATTCATTTATTTATTTATTTTGTATTTTCTAGATATTATTGGATATTTTTATTTATACATTACTCTTTGTTTGATAGTTATTCAAATTATTTCTTTAATTCTACCTAGTTTGTTTTCAATTATAAGTAAATTGTTCTTATTTTTATCTATAGGACTATTGTCTATAGAACAAGGACAAGTTGTAATTTATGTCATACTACTCAATTATTTTATTTTAGTCATGGGGATATTAGATAATCATGCGAGTAATTTCTATTTTAAAAGCAGTCGAATGAGCCAAAAAAGATTTCGTAGCAGTCTATTTATATTGCTTCGTTTTTGTTGGTTAAATAAAGGGTTAACTTTTTCTTTTATTTTGATTAGTATTCTTCTTTCCTATCTATTTTGGTATATGATGACGATGTTATCAATTGATGGTACAAAAATACCAATATTGTTTCTTTATACCTCAATATATATCACATTAATGGAGGCAATAATAGGGAATCATAAATCCTCAATTGGGGTAGATCTAGCTTTACTTCAATTATCTGCTCTTAATCATTCTAAAATGAATTTCTTTTTTAAGAATGCACAACTAATGATGTTGACGCATTTAATCTCTTTCTTACAATTTTCATTGTTGTTATGTTTGATTCCGGTGACAAGTTATAGTAATGATATAAAAAGTATTTTGTTGAATTTGTTATTGATTCCATTCAATTATTTTATAGCCTATGTCTATTATAAGAAAGCTCTATTTTTAATTAAAGGTACAATTAGTTTATTGAGATGGAGTTTTCTGGTTTTATATTGTTTTCTGATATTATTTGTAACTTTAGTAGGGGGCATTAGATGAGAAAAAGTGGTTTTCTGATTTACTATGTGTTATTTTGTACGGTCTGTTTTTCACTAGGTTTACTTTTAAGCTTTATATTAAAAAGTGAGACTTTTGCTACTATACCTCCGAAACTGGAATTACAATTTACATTGACAGTTTTACAGGCAAATTCTACAAATTTTTTGCTATATCTATTCTGTTTTCCGATTTCGCCCTTATTGCAACTTTTTGATTTGCTATCTTTAGGAATACAATTGGGTATATCTGGTCAGATGATTGGAATAGTAGCTACAATAAAAGGAATATTACCTCATGGTCTTATTGAAATACCGAATTTTATTTGGTATCAAGGTATGAGTCAGTATCTTTTATACCGATTATTGAAGGATAGGGGAATTGAAAATATACTTATTTATATAAAAAGTAATTTAAAATGGTATATCATTTCTTATATTTTATTAATTTTAGCAGCGTTGATAGAGGGAATTAAATTATGAAAATTGAAAATGAATCTAAAAGTTATGATAAATGTATACTGAAAAATATATCACTAGAGATTGATAAGGGAATTTACAGAGTTGAAGGAGAGAATGGTTCAGGAAAGAGCACCCTTCTACAACTTTTAGCTGGGCTAGAGACTTTTGATAGTGGTTTAAAGAATTGTGTCTCCAAAGATGTACTATACCTTGATACCAATCAGCTTGGGGTTATTCCATTTACTATAGAAGAAAATTTGCAGTTGTTGTGTGATTCTTTTCAAATCCATCTATCATTTGAGGATAAAGAACAAATTAATACTTTTTTTGATAATAAAATCGGAGATAACTATATGACAGCATCTACTGGAACAAAATTCAAATTAGGCTTATCCTTAATTTTTGCTAAAAATTGGGATTATATTTTTATTGATGAGACCTTATCAACAGTGGATGCAAGAAGTATTGATATGATTGCTAAACGTTTAATTTCCATGAAAGAAAGCTCTACTATTATATATGTATCTCATAATTTATTGAATCAAGAATTGATTAGCAAATCTCAAAGGATTTTAATAGAGGAAGGACGGGTTTATGAAATTTCAAACAAATAATAGTTTATACAAATTAATGAATCTGATTATTTATCTTTTTCTTTTATATTTGTTTATTGATTTACTGATGAAGTCGGGAATTTTAGATGAACAAATTGATAAATTATCTGAACTATCTAATCTTTTTACAATTAAAATAGAAACAATATTGACAGTGATTTCTGTTGTTTTCACATTTATAGCAACTCTTATTGAATATGGATTTTCTCTCTTTCTGATTACATTATTTTTTGATAAGGATAAGAGGAACTTTGGAGATATTCTTTTATCTAAAAATATAACCTTAAGTTTTAGCATTTTACTTTGTTACTTATTTAATCCATCGGATATAAAGTTTGCTTATTTCAGCATATTGACAGTATTACTAATTGGGATAACAAATTATGCGAGATTTAAAAATTTAAGATTGACAGTAGTATTTTCTGTACCATTTTTATTTAATGCTATAGTGTCTATTATAAATAGTTTTTAGAAATACTAAAATTTCTTTTCTTTACTTAATAATGACACGAAATCATTTCGGTTTTATTAACTTGGAATTCTTATATTTTCTAGGTAGAACGTTTGTTCTGCCTATTTTCTTTATCCAAAAAGTGCAGTTGGGAGGGAGATAGGCGCATTTGGGGAGGAAGTCCAGTTTTTGTTTGAGGATTGGGGTAAGATAGTTGTTATCAGATGAGTTTATACTCTTCGAAAATCAAATTCAAACCACGTCAACGTCGCCTTGCCGTATATATGTGACTGACTTCGTCAGTCCTATCTACAACCTCAAAACNNGATTTTCATTGAGTATTAGGAAAAAGGAGATGAAGATGAAATTTGGGAAACGTCACTATCGTCCGCAGGTGGATCAGATGGACTGCGGTGTAGCTTCATTAGCTATGGTTTTTGGCTACTATGGTAGTTATTATTCTTTGGCTCACTTGCGAGAATTGGCTAAGACGACTATGGATGGGACGACGGCTTTGGGCTTGGTCAAGGTGGCAGAGGAAATTGGTTTTGAGACGCGAGCAATTAAGGCGGATATGACGCTCTTTGACTTGCCAGATTTGACTTTTCCTTTTGTTGCCCATGTTCTTAAGGAAGGAAAATTGCTCCACTACTATGTGGTGACTGGGCAGGATAAGGATAGCATTCATATTGCCGATCCAGATCCTGGGGTGAAATTGACCAAACTGCCACGTGAGCGTTTTGCGGAAGAATGGACAGGAGTGACTCTTTTTATGGCACTTAGTCCAGACTACAAGCCTCATAAGGAACAAAAGAATGGTCTGCTCTCTTTTATCCCTATATTAGTGAAGCAGCGTGGCTTGATTGCCAATATCGTTTTGGCAACACTCTTGGTAACCTTGATTAACATTGTGGGTTCTTATTATATGCAGTCTATCATTGATACCTATGTGCCAGATCAGATGCGTTCGACGCTTGGGATTATTTCTATTGGGCTGGTTATCGTCTATATTCTCCAGCAGATTTTGTCTTACGCTCAGGAGTATCTCTTACTTGTTTTGGGGCAACGCTTGTCGATTGATGTGATTTTGTCCTATATCAAGCATGTTTTTCACCTGCCTATGTCCTTTTTTGCGACACGTCGGACAGGGGAAATCGTGTCTCGTTTCACGGATGCTAATAGTATCATCGATGCGCTGGCTTCGACCATTCTTTCGATTTTCCTAGATGTGTCAACAGTTGTCATTATTTCTCTTGTTTTATTTTCACAAAATACCAATCTCTTTTTCATGACTTTATTGGCACTTCCTATCTACACAGTGATTATCTTTGCCTTTATGAAGCCGTTTGAAAAGATGAATCGGGACACCATGGAAGCCAATGCGGTTCTGTCTTCTTCTATCATCGAGGACATCAACGGTATTGAGACTATCAAGTCCTTGACTAGTGAAAGTTCACGTTATCAAAAGATTGACAAGGAATTTGTGGATTATCTGAAGAAATCCTTTACCTATAGTCGGGCAGAGAGTCAGCAAAAGGCTCTGAAAAAAGTTGGCCATCTCTTGCTCAATGTCGGCATTCTCTGGATGGGGGCTGTTCTGGTCATGGATGGCAAGATGAGTTTGGGGCAGTTGATTACCTATAATACCTTGCTGGTTTACTTTACCAATCCTTTGGAAAATATCATCAATCTGCAAACCAAGCTTCAGACAGCACAGGTTGCCAATAACCGTCTGAATGAGGTCTATCTGGTAGCCTCGGAGTTTGAGGAGAAGAAAACGGTTGAGGATTTGAGTTTGATGAAGGGAGAGATGACTTTCAAGCAGGTTTACTATAAGTATGGCTATGGTCGAGATGTCTTGTCGGATATCAATTTGACCGTTCCCCAAGGGTCTAAGGTGGCTTTTGTGGGGATTTCAGGGTCAGGTAAGACGACCTTGGCCAAGATGATGGTTAATTTTTACGACCCAAGTCAGGGAGAGATTAGTCTGGGTGGTGTCAATCTCAATCAGATTGATAAAAAGGCTCTGCGCCAGTATATTAACTATCTGCCTCAACAGCCCTATGTCTTTAACGGAACGATTTTGGAGAATCTTCTCCTTGGAGCCAAGGAAGGGACGACTCAAGAGGATATCTTACGGGCGGTCGAATTGGCAGAGATTCGGGAGGATATCGAGCGCATGCCACTGAATTACCAGACAGAATTGACTTCGGATGGGGCAGGGATTTCAGGTGGTCAACGTCAGAGAATTGCTCTGGCGCGTGCTCTCTTGACAGATGCGCCGGTCTTGATTTTGGATGAGGCGACTAGCAGTTTGGATATTTTGACAGAGAAGCGAATTGTCGATAATCTCATGGCTTTAGACAAGACCTTGATTTTCATCGCCCACCGCTTGACCATTGCTGAGCGGACAGAGAAGGTGGTTGTCTTGGATCAAGGCAAGATTGTTGAAGAAGGAAAGCATGCTGATTTGCTTGCACAGGGTGGATTTTACGCCCATTTGGTGAATAGCTAGAAAGAGGAGAGGATGAAACCAGAATTTTTAGAAAGTGCGGAGTTTTATAATCGTCGTTACCATAATTTTTCCAGTCGGGTGATTGTACCCATGGCCCTTCTGCTCGTATTTTTGCTTGGATTTGCAACATTTGCAGAGAAGGAGATGAGTTTGTCTACTAGAGCTACTGTCGAACCTAGTCGTATCCTTGCAAATATCCAGTCAACTAGCAACAATCGCATTCTTGTCAATCATTTGGAAGAAAATAAGCTGGTAAAAAAGGGAGAACTGTTGGTTCAATACCAAGAAGGGGCAGAGGGTGTCCAAGCGGAGGCCTATGCCAGTCAGTTGGACATGCTCAAGGATCAAAAAAAGCAATTGGAGTATTTGCAAAAGAGCCTGCAAGAAGAGGAGAACCACTTTCCAGAGGAGGATAAATTTGGCTACCAAGCCACCTTTCGCGACTACCTCAGCCAAGCAGGCAGTCTTAGGGCTAGTACATCGCAACAAAATGAGACCATCGCGTCCCAGAATGCAGCAGCTAGTCAGACTCAAGCCGAAATCGGCAACCTCATCAGTCAAACAGAGGCTAAAATTCGCGATTACCAGACAGCTAAGTCAGCTATTGAAACAGGTGCTTCCTTGGCCAGTCAGAATCTAGCCTACTCTCTCTACCAGTCCTACAAGTCTCAGGGTGAGGAAAATCCGCAAGCTAAGGCCCAGGCAGTGGCGCAGGTTGAAGCGCAGCTTTCTCAGTTAGAATCTAGTCTTGCTACTTACCGTGTCCAGTATGCAGGTTCAGGTACCCAGCAAGCCTATGCGTCAGGTTTAAGCAGTCAATTGGAATCTCTCAAATCCCAACACTTGGCAAAGGTTGGTCAGGAATTGACCCTTCTAGACCAGAAAATCTTGGAAGCAGAGTCAGGCAAGAAGGTTCAGGGAAGTCTTCTAGACAAGGGGAAAATTACGGCGAGTGAGGATGGGGTGCTTCACCTTAATCCTGAGACTAGTGATTCTAGCATGGTTGCAGAAGGTGCCCTACTAGCCCAACTCTATCCATCCTTGGAAAAAGAAGGGAAAGCCAAACTTACAGCTTATCTAAGTTCAAAAGATGTAGCAAGAATCAAGGTCGGTGATTCTGTTCGCTATACTACGACTCATGATGCCAAGAATCAACTTTTCCTAGATTCTACTATTACCAGCATAGATGCTACAGCTACCAAGACTGAAAAAGGGAATTTCTTTAAAATTGAAGCGGAGACTAATCTAACTTCTGAGCAGGCTGAAAAACTTCGGTACGGGGTGGAAGGCCGTCTACAGATGATTACGGGGAAGAAAAGTTATCTGCGTTATTATTTGGATCAATTTTTGAACAAAGAGTAATGTTCGTGTTTTTAGAGTTAAATAATTTTTAAACTGTGAGAAAGATTCTTCTTGCAGTTTTTTCTTTACAATTTTTGAAAAATATCTGCCGTTTATTCGGTTAAATTCTTGTAATTTTAGGTTTTTTATGGTAGAATGTGCTCAAGTAATACGAAAGGCGAACTTTAAAATGTCAAAACAATTGATCTATTCGGGAAAAGCTAAAGATATCTATACAACTGAGGATGAAAATCTTATTATTTCAACTTACAAGGACCAGGCGACCGCTTTCAATGGTGTTAAGAAGGAGCAGATTGCGGGCAAGGGAGTGTTGAATAATCAGATTTCATCTTTTATTTTTGAGAAATTAAATGCGGCTGGTGTGGCGACTCACTTTGTGGAGAAGCTTTCAGACACGGAACAACTCAATAAAAAGGTTAAGATTATTCCTTTGGAAGTCGTGCTCCGCAACTATACTGCTGGTTCCTTTTCAAAACGTTTTGGTGTAGACGAAGGTATCGCATTTGAGATTCCGATTGTCGAATTTTACTACAAAAATGATGATTTGGATGATCCATTTATCAATGATGAGCATGTGAAGTTTCTAAAGATTGCGGATGACCAGCAGATTGCCTACTTGAAGGAAGAAACTCGCCGTATCAATGAACTTTTGAAAGCCTGGTTTGCTGAGATTGGCCTCAAGTTGATTGACTTTAAGCTAGAGTTCGGTTTTGACAAGGATGGCAAGATTATCTTGGCAGATGAATTTTCACCAGATAACTGTCGCTTGTGGGATGCGGATGGCAACCACATGGATAAGGATGTTTTCCGTAGAGGATTGGGAGAACTAACAGACGTTTACGAAGTGGTCTGGGAGAAGTTGCAAGGTTTGAAATAATCTGTTTGCAACGGAAAACCTTCGTCTCTCAACTAAAAGGACTCAGTTTGAAAAGGTTCCCCAGACCTTTTCACTCCGTAGGGGATTGGGAGAACTAACAGACGTTTACGAGATTGTCTGGGAAAAGTTGCAGGAATTGAAATAACAGCCTCAAGGCTGTTTGGGAACATTGCAAGAGCTTAAATAAAGGAATAAGAATTGATGGATAAACGTATTTTTGTTGAAAAAAAGGCTGATTTTCAGGTCAAGTCAGAGAGTTTGGTTAGAGAACTCCAGCATAGCTTGGGACTTTCAAGCTTGAAAAGTATTCGTATTGTGCAAGTGTATGATGTATTTGATTTGTCAGAGGACCTGTTTGCACCTGCAGAGAAACACATTTTCTCTGAGCAGGTGACAGACCATGTTTTGGACGAAGCGGCTGTGCAGGCGGATCTTGCCAACTATGCTTTCTTTGCGATTGAAAGCCTACCAGGGCAGTTTGACCAGCGTGCAGCATCTTCACAGGAAGCCTTGCTTTTACTAGGAAGTTCGAGTGATGTAACGGTTAATACAGCCCAACTTTACTTGGTGAATAAAGATATTGATGCGACTGAGTTGGAAGCGGTCAAGAACTATCTGCTCAACCCAGTTGATTCTCGTTTCAAGAACATCACAACAGGGATTGTCAAGCAGGAATTTTCAGAGTCAGACAAGACCATTCCGAAATTGACTTTCTTTGAAAGCTATACAGCAGAAGACTTTGCTCGCTACAAGGCTGAGCAAGGGATGGCCATGGAAGTGGATGATTTGCTCTTTATCCAAGACTATTTCAAGTCAATGGGGCGCGTGCCAACTGAGACGGAACTCAAGGTTTTGGACACTTACTGGTCTGACCACTGCCGTCACACGACTTTTGAGACTGAGTTAAAGCAGATTGATTTCTCAGCTTCTAAATTCCAAAAACAATTGCAGTCAACTTATGACAAGTATATTGCCATGCGTGATGAGTTGGGACGTACGGAAAAACCACAAACCTTGATGGATATGGCGACTATTTTCGGTCGTTATGAGCGTGCTAATGGACGTTTGGACGACATGGAAGTGTCTGATGAAATCAATGCTTGCTCAGTAGAAATCGAAGTGGACGTTGATGGTGTGAAAGAACCATGGCTCCTCATGTTTAAAAACGAAACCCACAATCACCCAACTGAGATTGAGCCATTTGGTGGGGCTGCTACTTGTATCGGTGGAGCCATTCGTGACCCATTGTCAGGTCGTTCATATGTCTACCAAGCTATGCGTATCTCAGGTGCGGGTGATATTACAGCACCGATTTCGGGAACGCGTGCTGGTAAATTGCCACAACAAGTTATTTCTAAAACAGCGGCTCATGGTTATTCTTCATATGGTAACCAGATTGGACTTGCGACGACCTATGTTCGTGAGTATTTTCACCCAGGCTTTGTAGCTAAACGCATGGAGCTTGGTGCCGTTGTTGGTGCGGCTCCCAAGGGCAATGTTGTCCGTGAAAAACCGGAAGCGGGTGATGTCATTATCCTTCTGGGAGGTAAGACTGGACGTGATGGTGTCGGTGGTGCGACAGGTTCTTCTAAAGTTCAAACAGTTGAGTCTGTAGAGACTGCTGGTGCTGAGGTTCAAAAAGGGAATGCTATCGAAGAACGCAAGATTCAACGCCTTTTCCGTAATGGCAATGTCACTCGTCTTATCAAGAAATCTAATGACTTTGGTGCTGGTGGAGTCTGTGTGGCTATCGGTGAATTGGCAGACGGTCTTGAAATCGACCTTAACAAGGTGCCTCTTAAATACCAAGGCTTGAATGGTACAGAAATTGCCATCTCTGAATCTCAAGAACGGATGGCAGTCGTGGTTCGTCCTGAGGACGTAGATGCCTTTGTTGGAGAATGTAACAAAGAGAATATTGACGCTGTTGTGGTTGCGACAGTGACGGAAAAACCAAATCTAGTCATGCACTGGAATGGTGAGACAATCGTGGACTTGGAACGTCGTTTCCTTGACACCAATGGTGTGCGCGTGGTCGTCGATGCTAAGGTTGTGGACAAGGATGTCAAACTCCCAGAAGAACGTCAAACATCTGCTGAAACCCTTGAAGCGGATACTCTTGAAGTCTTGTCTGATCTCAACCATGCGAGTCAAAAAGGATTACAGACTATCTTTGACTGTTCTGTCGGTCGTTCAACGGTCAATCACCCACTTGGTGGTCGCTACCAACTCACACCAACTGAGGCTTCTGTACAAAAATTGCCAGTTCAACATGGAGTAACTCATACTGCGTCAGTCATGGCTCAAGGTTTCAACCCATATGTAGCTGAATGGTCTCCATATCACGGTGCTGCCTATGCGGTGATCGAAGCAACTGCTCGTTTGGTGGCTGCTGGTGCCAACTGGTCTCAGGCTCGTTTCTCTTACCAAGAGTACTTCGAGCGCATGGATAAACAAGCAGAGCGTTTTGGTCAGCCAGTAGCAGCTCTCCTAGGATCTATCGAGGCACAAATTCAGCTTGGTTTGCCATCTATCGGTGGTAAGGACTCTATGTCTGGTACTTTTGAAGAATTGACAGTGCCACCAACCTTGGTAGCCTTTGGAGTGACGACGGCAGATAGCCGTAAGGTGCTTTCGCCAGAGTTCAAGAATGCTGGTGAAAACATCTACTACATCCCAGGCCAAGCCCTCTCTGCAGAAATTGATTTTGACTTGATTAAGTCTAACTTTGCTCAGTTTGAAGCCCTTCAAAAGGCTCACAAAGTAACAGCAGCTTCAGCTGTTAAATACGGCGGTGTGCTTGAAAGTTTGGCACTTGCTACTTTTGGAAGTCATATCGGTGCAGAGGTAACCTTGCCTGAACTAGAAACGGCTTTGACAGCACAATTAGGTGGATTTGTCTTTACTTCTCCTGAAGAAATTGCTGGAGTAGAGAAGATTGGACAAACGAAAGCAGCCTTTACACTGACTGTCAACGGTGTGAAGCTAGATGGACACAAGCTTGACAGTGCTTTCCAAGGCAAATTGGAAGAAGTTTACCCAACAGAGTTTGCCCAAGCTAAAGAACTAGCTGAAGTACCAGCTGTGGTATCAGATGTTGTGATTAAAGCCAAAGAAAAGGTTGAAAAACCTGTGGTTTACATCCCAGTCTTCCCAGGAACCAACTCAGAATATGACTCAGCCAAGGCCTTTGAGAAAGAAGGTGCAGAGGTAAACTTGCTGCCATTTGTGACCTTGAATGAAGAGGCTATTGTCAAGTCAGTTGAAACTATGGTTGACAACATCGGCAAGGCAAACATTCTCTTCTTTGCAGGTGGATTCTCAGCTGCGGACGAGCCAGATGGATCCGCTAAGTTTATTGTCAACATCCTGCTCAATGAAAAAGTCCGTGTGGCTATTGACAGCTTTATTGCCCGTGGTGGCTTGATTATCGGTATCTGTAATGGATTCCAGGCCTTGGTCAAATCAGGTCTTCTTCCATACGGGAACTTCGAAGAGGCCAGCAGTACTAGCCCAACCCTCTTCTACAATGATGCCAACCAACACGTGGCCAAGATGGTGGAAACTCGCATTGCCAATACTAACTCACCATGGCTTGCTGGAGTGGAAGTTGGTGAGATTCATGCCATTCCTGTTTCGCACGGTGAAGGGAAGTTTGTCGTGACAGCTGAGGAATTTGCAGAGCTCCGTGACAATGGTCAAATCTTTAGCCAATATGTTGACTTTGACGGCAAACCAAGTATGGACTCTAAGTACAATCCGAATGGTTCTGTCCATGCCATCGAAGGAATTACCAGCAAGAACGGCCAAATCATCGGTAAGATGGGCCACTCAGAACGTTATGAGGAAGGTCTTTTCCAAAATATCCCAGGAAATAAAGACCAGCACCTGTTCGCGTCAGCGGTTAAATACTTTACTGGAAAATAAGACTTGCAGATTTTCTAATAGATAGTATCAATAATGTAAAAGTCATGTAGATCTAGGTCATGATGATTGCAAATGTTTTGTTTTGCGAGTGAAGGAGCTCCTACCGTATCATTCCGCTCTACTGAAGGAATGATACACAAATGAAAATTAGGTATAAAAATGACATACGAAGTAAAATCTCTTAATGAAGAATGTGGTGTTTTCGGTATCTGGGGACATCCAGATGCTGCTAAATTGACCTATTTTGGTCTCCACAGTCTTCAGCACCGTGGTCAGGAGGGGGCAGGAATCCTCTCCAATGATCAGGGACAATTGAAGCGCCATCGTGACATGGGGCTTTTATCAGAAGTCTTCAGAAATCCAGTTAATTTGGATAAATTGACAGGAACTAGTGCGATTGGTCATGTGCGTTATGCGACTGCTGGCGAAGCTTCTGTAGATAATATTCAGCCTTTCCTCTTCCGTTTTCACGATATGCAGTTTGGATTGGCTCATAATGGAAACTTGACCAATGCGGCCTCTCTCAAGAAAGAATTGGAACAAAGAGGCGCGATTTTCAGCGCGACTTCGGACTCGGAAATCTTGGCTCATCTCATTCGTCGCAGCCATAATCCGAACTTGATGGGCAAAATCAAGGAGGCACTCAGCCTAGTTAAAGGTGGTTTTGCCTATATCTTGCTGTTTGAGGACAAGTTGATTGCGGCTCTTGACCCCAATGGTTTCCGTCCGCTTTCTATCGGGAAAATGGCTAACGGAGCGGTGGTTGTTTCCTCTGAAACCTGTGCTTTTGAGGTTATTGGTGCTGAATGGATTCGTGATTTGAGGCCAGGTGAGATTGTGATCATTGATGACAAGGGCATCCAGTATGATAGCTATACAGATGATACTCAGTTAGCAATCTGTTCTATGGAGTATATCTATTTTGCCCGCCCTGATTCTAACATTCATGGTGTCAATGTTCATACGGCACGTAAACGTATGGGTGCCCAATTGGCGCGTGAATTCAAGCATGAGGCGGATATCGTGGTCGGTGTACCCAATTCTTCCCTCAGCGCGGCTATGGGATTTGCGGAAGAATCAGGCTTGCCAAATGAAATGGGACTTATCAAGAACCAATACACCCAACGTACCTTTATCCAACCGACTCAAGAATTGCGGGAGCAAGGGGTGCGGATGAAACTCTCTGCTGTTTCAGGCGTTGTAAAAGGCAAGCGTGTGGTTATGATTGATGACTCTATTGTACGTGGGACGACCTCTCGTCGTATCGTTCAGCTATTGAAAGAAGCGGGAGCGACTGAAGTTCACGTTGCTATTGGAAGTCCAGCGCTTGCTTATCCATGCTTCTACGGGATTGATATCCAGACCCGTCAGGAGCTAATTGCGGCCAATCATACTGTTGAAGAAACTCGCCAAATCATTGGTGCGGACAGTCTGACTTATCTTTCTGTTGAAGGGTTGATTGATTCAATTGGTATTGAAACGGATGCGCCAAATGGCGGTCTCTGTGTCGCTTACTTTGACGGTGATTACCCAACGCCTCTCTACGACTATGAAGAAGACTATCGTCGAAGTTTGGAAGAAAAGACCAGTTTTTACAAATAGATGACAGATTCTCCATTAAAGAAAAGGAATATAAAAATGACAAATAAGAATGCTTATGCTTCACGTCTCACTACTGACTAAAAGTTAAAGCATTTGTCAGTAGACGCTTTCTCCTATGGGACCAAAGCTAGAGACCTGACTAGTATTTTTAGATAAAATAATTGTTTATCTAAAAATACGTCGCAGTCTTTCCCAAAAAAAGAAAAGGAAAAATAAAATGGCAAATAAAAATGCGTACGCTCAATCTGGTGTGGATGTTGAAGCGGGTTATGAAGTTGTTGAACGGATTAAAAAGCACGTGGCTCGTACGGAGCGTGCAGGTGTCATGGGAGCTCTGGGAGGCTTTGGTGGTATGTTTGACCTTTCAAAAACAGGTGTCAAAGAACCTGTCTTGATTTCAGGAACTGATGGTGTCGGAACCAAACTCATGTTGGCTATCAAATACGACAAGCACGATACTATCGGTCAGGACTGTGTGGCCATGTGTGTCAATGATATCATCGCTGCGGGTGCGGAACCCCTCTATTTCCTTGACTATGTAGCAACAGGGAAGAATGAACCAGCTAAGCTAGAACAAGTTGTTGCTGGTGTGGCAGAGGGCTGTGTGCAGGCAGGCGCTGCCCTCATTGGTGGAGAAACGGCTGAAATGCCTGGCATGTACGGCGAAGATGACTATGACTTGGCTGGTTTTGCGGTCGGTGTGGCTGAAAAATCTCAAATCATTGACGGTTCAAAGGTGGCAGAAGGAGATATTCTTCTCGGACTTGCTTCAAGTGGGATTCACTCCAATGGTTACTCTCTTGTTCGTCGTGTCTTTGCGGATTACACAGGTGAGGAAATCTTGCCAGAATTGGAAGGCAAGCAACTCAAGGAAGTTTTGCTTGAGCCGACTCGTATCTATGTCAAGTCTGTTTTGCCACTCATCAAGGAAGAGTTGGTCAACGGCATTGCCCATATCACAGGTGGTGGCTTTATTGAGAATGTCCCTCGTATGTTTGCAGCTGATTTAGCAGCTGAGATTGAGGAAGACAAGGTTCCAGTGCTTCCAATTTTCAAAGCCCTTGAAAAATACGGTGAAATCAAACATGAAGAAATGTTTGAAATCTTCAATATGGGGGTAGGGCTCATACTGGCAGTTAGCCCTGAAAATGTAACTCGTATCAAGGAATTGTTGAATGAACCAGTCTATGAAATTGGTCGTATCGTCAAGAAAGAAAACGAAAGTGTCATCATCAAATGAAAAAAATAGCAGTTTTTGCCTCTGGTAATGGCTCAAATTTTCAGGTGATAGCGGAACAATTTCCAGTAGAGTTTGTCTTTTCAGACCATCGTGACGCCTATGTGCTCGAACGTGCAGACAAGCTTGGTGTCCTATCCTACGCTTTTGAACTCAAGGAGTTTGAGAACAAGGCAGACTACGAAGCGGCCCTTGTCGAACTCTTGGAAGAGCACCAGATTGACTTGGTTTGTCTAGCAGGCTACATGAAAATTGTTGGGCCAACCTTATTGGCAGCCTATGAAGGCCGAATCATCAACATTCATCCAGCCTACCTGCCAGAATTTCCAGGAGCTCATGGGATTGAGGACGCTTGGAATGCTGGTGTTGCTGAGAGTGGCGTGACCATTCACTGGGTGGACTCAGGTGTAGATACAGGGAAGATTATCAAACAAGTGCGTGTGCCACGGCTTGAAGGGGATACCCTAGATACTTTCGAGACTCGCATACACGAAACAGAGTACAAACTGTATCCAGAATTGTTGGATAGTTTGGGAGTGGAGAGGAAGAAATGATTATGGACCAATACTATATGGAGTTAAAGAATAAGTTATCTAACAGACCAATCCTACTGGATAATACTAATGATTTTCTTTTTGTTTTAGTAAATACAGTGAAAGCTATGATAGAAAATACTGATAAAAGTCAGCTTTCAGAGTTAGATAAAATTTTAGACGGTGTCACAAGTCAAGAATTGAAACTTGCCTATGATTTTTGTCAAGGGAAATTCGGTCAAGCAGGTTTTTCTTATCGTAGGCACCCGAATTATTTTTATTTGTCCAGTTTAATTGCGACTTTTCCAGAATTTGAGTTGTCTAAAGCAGACCGAGATTACCTCAAAGGAATCATAAATTTTGATAACTACCTTTTATATGAGTTAGATTAGTCTTTAATCACCTCAAAACCCTATTTATTCAAAAGGAGAAAAAATGATTGAGCTGAAATTAGTAGATGAGAGCAGTTTTCAGGCAGTGCTGGATTTGAAAATATCTGAAGCTGATGAACGAGCACGTTTTGTGGCTCCAAATGTACGCTCTTTAGCTGACGCATGGCTCTACCGGGAAAATGAAGATGTGTTTCCGAGGGCAATCTATTGGGATAAGCAAGTGGTTGGCTTTCTCCTGCTGGAAATAGACAAGGATGAAGCGGAATACTTTATCTGGCGGATAATGATTGGTCAGCAGTACCAAGGAAGAGGTTATGGTAGAAAAGCCTTGGAAGTTCTAATCAAAGAGGCTCAGATGGATAGAGTCTGCAGTCATATTGTTGCAGATTATGTGGTTGGAAATGAAAAAATGAAGCACCTGTTGACTAGTTTGGGTTTTCAGGAAACAGGATTTATAGAAGAAAATAACGAAGTCGCTATGCGCTTGGACTTAAAGAAAGAGGAATAGAATGACGAAAAAAGCCTTAATCAGCGTCTCAGACAAAGTGGGTATTGTTGAATTTGCCCAAGAACTTAAAAAACTCGGTTGGGACATCATCTCAACAGGTGGGACCAAGGTTGCCCTTGATAATGCTGGGGTGAAGACCATTGCCATCGATGATGTGACTGGTTTTCCAGAAATGATGGATGGTCGTGTGAAGACCCTCCACCCAAATATCCACGGAGGGCTTCTCGCTCGTCGTGACTTGGATAGCCACTTGGAAGCGGCTAAGGACAACAAGATTGAGCTCATTGACCTTGTGGTGGTCAATCTCTATCCATTCAAGGAAACCATTCTCAAACCAGACGTGACGTACGCTGATGCAGTTGAAAACATCGATATCGGCGGGCCTTCTATGCTTCGTTCAGCGGCTAAAAACCACGCTAGCGTAACGGTTGTGGTAGACCCTTCTGACTATGCAGTGGTTTTGGACGAGTTGTCAGCCAATGGTGAAACGACTTACGAAACGCGTCAACGTTTGGCAGCCAAGGTTTTCCGTCACACAGCAGCTTATGATGCCTTGATTGCAGAGTATTTTACAACTCAAGTGGGTGAAAGTAAGCCTGAAAAGTTGACTTTGACCTATGTTCTCAAACAAGCTATGCGTTACGGTGAGAACCCTCAACAAGACGCGGATTTCTACCAAAAAGCTTTGCCAACAGACTACTCAATTGCATCAGCCAAACAGCTCAACGGTAAGGAATTATCCTTTAACAATATCCGTGATGCGGATGCTGCCATTCGTATCATTCGTGATTTCAAAGATCGTCCAACCGTTGTGGCTCTCAAACATATGAATCCATGTGGAATTGGTCAAGCTGACGACATCGAGACTGCTTGGGACTATGCTTATGAGTCTGACCCAGTCTCAATTTTCGGTGGAATCGTCGTTCTCAACCGTGAGTTGGATGTTGCGACAGCTGAGAAGATGCATGGTGTTTTCCTTGAAATCATCATCGCACCAAGTTATACGGATGAAGCGCTAGCTATTTTGACTAATAAAAAGAAAAACTTGCGTATCCTTGCCTTGCCATTTGATGCTCAAGAGGCTAGCGAAGTGGAAGCAGAATACACAGGTGTTGTCGGTGGACTTCTGGTACAAAACCAAGACGTGGTCAAAGAAAGCCCAGCTGACTGGCAAGTGGTGACCAAACGCCAGCCAACTGAGACAGAAGCGACTGCTCTTGAGTTTGCTTGGAAAGCTATCAAGTACGTCAAATCAAACGGTATCATCGTAACCAATGACCACATGACACTTGGTGTCGGTCCGGGTCAAACTAACCGTGTGGCTTCTGTTCGCATCGCTATTGATCAAGCTAAAGACCGTCTTGACGGCGCTGTTCTTGCTTCGGATGCCTTCTTCCCATTTGCGGATAATGTGGAAGAAATCGCCAAAGCAGGGATCAGGGTTATCATCCAGCCGGGTGGATCCGTCCGTGACCAAGAGTCTATCGAAGCTGCTGACAAATATGGCTTGACAATGGTCTTTACAGGTGTGAGACATTTTAGACATTAAGAACGTTAAAGGGAAGAAAACAGTTTCTTTCCTTTTTTGCGTAAAAATGCGGATTGAAATAAGATTAAAACGAACGTTTGTGGTATAATATTATTAAATAATTCGCAAAAGAGGTTGAGGGATGAAGCTGTTAGTTGTCGGTTCGGGTGGTCGTGAACATGCGATTGCTAAGAAGTTGCTTGAGTCAAAAGACGTTGAAAAAGTATTTGTGGCTCCTGGGAATGATGGGATGACTCTGGATGGTCTGGAATTAGTAAATATCTCTATTTCCGAACATTCTGAATTGATTGAGTTTGTAAAAGCCAACGATATTGCTTGGACCTTTATCGGTCCAGATGACGCCCTTGCGGCTGGTATCGTGGATGATTTCAATGCGGCAGGACTCAAAGCTTTTGGTCCGACTAAGGCTACGGCTGAACTTGAGTGGTCTAAGGATTTTGCTAAGGAAATCATGGTCAAATACGGCGTTCCGACAGCAACCTATGGCACATTCTCAGATTTCGAGGAAGCCAAGGCCTATATAGAAAAGCAGGGTGCGCCCATCGTAGTCAAGGCGGATGGCTTGGCGCTTGGGAAGGGTGTTGTCGTTGCGGAGACGGTTGAGCAAGCAGTCGAAGCAGCTCACGAGATGCTTTTGGACAATAAATTTGGTGACTCAGGTGCGCGTGTGGTTATTGAGGAATTCCTCGACGGAGAGGAATTTTCACTTTTTGCCTTTGTCAATAGAGACAAGTTCTACATCATGCCAACAGCTCAGGACCACAAACGTGCATACGATGGCGACAAGGGACCTAACACTGGTGGGATGGGGGCCTATGCGCCAGTTCCACACTTACCACAGAGTGTAGTTGATACAGCGGTTGAGACTATTGTCAAGCCAATCCTTGAAGGGATGATCAAAGAAGGCCGTCCGTATCTTGGCATCCTCTATGCAGGGCTTATCCTGACAGCAGAAGGTCCTAAAGTCATCGAGTTCAATGCTCGCTTTGGAGATCCTGAAACACAGATTATCTTGCCTCGTTTGACATCTGACTTTGCACAAAATATTACAGATATTCTGGATAGCAAGGAGCCAAACATCACCTGGACGGATAAGGGTGTGACTCTGGGTGTGGTTGTCGCATCAAACGGCTACCCGCTAGACTATGAAAAAGGTGTCAAGTTGCCAGCCAAAACCGATGGCGACATTATCACCTATTATGCAGGGGCTAAGTTTGCAGAAAATAGCAGAGCACTGCTATCAAACGGCGGACGTGTCTATATGCTCGTTACCACAGCAGACACTGTAAAGGATGCCCAAAACACCATCTACAGCCAACTCGCCCAACAAAAAACAGAAGGCCTCTTCTACCGAACCGATATCGGAAGCAAGGCAATTAAGTAAAGATATAAGAAAAAGCGACGTAGTCGCCAAATGCGATAATGGTCGCCGTGGTGAAAAGACCAGAACGGGTTCTGATCTGGTCGGGGGAAGCTTTGAGACCTTAGGCTCAAAGTTTAGGAATGAAACCGAAGGTTTGCTTCCGTCCCCACCACCTAAGACTATTATCAAAAAAGAAGAAAAAAGGAAAAATTATGACTAAACCAATTATTTCCATCATCATGGGCTCAAAATCCGACTGGGCAACCATGCAAAAAACAGCAGAAGTCCTAGACCGCTTCGGTGTAGCCTACGAAAAGAAAGTTGTTTCCGCCCACCGTACACCAGACCTCATGTTCAAACATGCAGAAGAAGCCCGTAGCCGTGGCATCAAGATCATCATCGCAGGTGCTGGTGGCGCAGCCCATTTGCCAGGTATGGTCGCTGCTAAAACAATCCTTCCAGTCATTGGTGTACCTGTCAAGTCTCGTGCTCTTAGTGGAGTGGATTCACTCTATTCTATCGTTCAGATGCCGGGTGGGGTGCCTGTTGCGACCATGGCTATCGGTGAAGCTGGAGCGACTAACGCAGCTCTCTTTGCCCTCCGTCTCCTCTCTGTAGAAGATAAGTCCATTGCGGATGCACTTGCCAACTTTGCTGAAGAACAAGGAAAAATCGCAGAGGAGTCGTCAAATGAGCTCATCTAAAACAATCGGAATTATCGGTGGCGGTCAACTGGGTCAGATGATGGCCATTTCTGCTATCTACATGGGCCACAAGGTTATCGCGCTGGATCCTGCGGCGGATTGCCCGGCCTCTCGCGTGGCGGAAATCATTGTGGCACCTTATAACGATGTGGACGCCCTCCGTCAGTTGGCAGACCGTTGCGATGTCCTCACTTACGAGTTTGAAAATGTCGACGCTGACGGTTTGGATGCCGTTATCAAGGATGGACAACTCCCTCAAGGAACAGATCTGCTCCGCATTTCGCAAAATCGTATTTTTGAAAAGGACTTTTTGTCAAACAAGGCTCAAGTCACTGTGGCACCCTACAAGGTCGTGACTTCTAGCCTAGACTTGGCAGATATCGACTTGTCGAAAAACTATGTCCTCAAGACTGCGACTGGTGGCTACGATGGTCATGGACAAAAGGTTATTCGTTCAGAAGCAGACTTGGAAGCAGCCTATGCGCTAGCAGACTCAGCAGACTGCGTCTTGGAAGAATTTATCAACTTTGACCTTGAGATTTCTGTCATCGTGTCAGGAAATGGCAAGGAGGTGACGTTTTTCCCAGTTCAGGAAAATATCCACCGCAACAATATCCTGTCTAAGACCATCGTACCAGCCCGCATTTCTGAAAGTCTAGTAGACAAGGCTAAAGCTATGGCAGTGCGAATCGCAGAACAACTCAACTTGTCTGGAACTCTCTGTGTGGAAATGTTTGCGACTGATGATGACGTTATTGTCAATGAAATCGCCCCACGACCACATAACTCTGGGCACTATTCTATTGAAGCCTGTGATTTCTCTCAGTTTGACACCCATATTCTCGGTGTTCTCGGAGCACTATTACCAGTCATCAAACTCCATGCGCCAGCCGTTATGCTTAATGTCCTCGGTCAGCATGTCGAGGCTGCTGAGCAATATGTGACAGAAAATTCAAGCGCCCACCTCCACATGTATGGTAAAATAGAAGCGAAGCACAACCGCAAGATGGGACATGTGACCTTGTTTAGTGATGTACCGGATAGTGTGGATGAGCTTGGGGAAGGGATTGATTTTTAGGACAAGTCTATGATACAAATTATCGTTAATACATTTATTGAAAAGGATAAGACTGGAGCAGTTGTTGAAGTGTTGTATGCCAGTGCTGACCAAGATAAGGTACAAGCTAAATATGAAGAACTAGCTGCACAATACCCCGAAAATTATTTAGCTATCTATGATGTACCGCTGGATACGGATTTGAATACACTAGATCATTACCCGTCTGTGTTTATTGAAAAAGAGGAGTTTGAGTAGAAATCTTGGTTTACCTAGATAGCTTATTCCCAACAGCTTAAGAAGAAAGGAAAAATTAACACATGATCAACCGTTACTCTCGCCCTGAGATGGCGAATATTTGGAGTGAAGAAAATAAATACCGTGCTTGGCTTGAGGTGGAAATCCTCTCTGACGAGGCATGGGCTGAGTTGGGGGAAATCCCTAAGGAAGATGTGGCTTTGATTCGCAAGAAGGCGGACTTTGACATCGACCGTATTTTGGAAATTGAGCAGGAGACGCGCCACGATGTGGTGGCTTTCACGCGTGCGGTTTCTGAGACTCTTGGTGAAGAGCGCAAGTGGGTTCACTATGGGTTAACTTCTACCGACGTGGTGGATACTGCTTATGGTTACCTCTACAAGCAGGCCAACGACATCATCCGTCGTGACCTTGAAAACTTCACTAATATCATCGCTGACAAGGCCAAGGAGCACAAGTTCACCATCATGATGGGGCGTACTCATGGTGTGCACGCTGAGCCGACAACCTTTGGTCTTAAATTGGCAACTTGGTACAGCGAAATGAAACGCAATATCGAGCGTTTCGAGCATGCAGCTGCTGGTGTAGAAGCTGGTAAGATTTCTGGTGCGGTTGGGAACTTTGCCAATATCCCACCATTTGTAGAGGAGTATGTCTGCGATAAACTTGGCATCCGTGCCCAAGAAATCTCTACACAAGTCCTTCCTCGTGACCTTCACGCTGAGTACTTTGCAGTTCTTGCCAGCATTGCGACTTCAATCGAACGTATGGCGACTGAGATTCGTGGTCTACAAAAATCTGAGCAACGCGAAGTAGAAGAGTTCTTTGCTAAAGGGCAAAAAGGGTCTTCAGCAATGCCTCACAAACGCAACCCAATCGGTTCTGAAAATATGACTGGTCTGGCGCGTGTCATTCGTGGTCACATGATTACGGCTTATGAAAACGTCGCTCTCTGGCACGAACGCGATATTTCTCACTCATCAGCTGAGCGTATCATCACACCAGATACGACCATTTTGATTGACTACATGCTCAACCGTTTTGGAAATATCGTCAAGAACTTGACAGTCTTCCCAGAAAATATGATCCGAAACATGAACTCGACTTTTGGTCTTATCTTTAGCCAACGGGCTATGTTGACATTGATTGAAAAAGGCATGACCCGTGAGCAAGCCTATGACTTGGTGCAACCAAAAACAGCCTACTCTTGGGACAACCAAGTAGACTTTAAACCACTTCTTGAGGCAGATTCAGAAGTAACATCACGTCTCACTCAAGAAGAAATCGATGAAATCTTCAACCCAGTTTATTACACCAAACGAGTGGATGATATCTTTGAACGTCTTGGACTAGGTGATTAATTAAAAAATAAACAGCGAGCTTCAATCTCGCTGTTTATTTTTTATCGAAAAGACTTAGTCTTCTTTTCTTTTAGTGAGTCCATAGGCTGCTAGTGTGGACATGAGTCCTGCGACTACTAGTCCTGCAGAATCGTGAGTTCCTGTTTCAGGAAGTTTTTTCTCTGTTACCACAGGAGCTGGATCTTGAGGAAGAGCTTTGCTTTCCTCAGCAGGAGCAGTTGATGGAGCTGATTGGCTTAGGATTTCTAGTTTTGGTTTTTCTTCAGCAATAGCGGCTTGTCCGTTTTCATCGCCTACATGTGTTACCATAGTTCCGACTTCGACTATTTGAGTAACGGCTTCCTGTGCTACGACACTATTTACGAGTGTTTTCACTTCCTTACCATCGGCAGAAGTGCTCACAGAGTAGAAGTTGCTACGATGTCCATTGACACCCTTAGTAATGACTTGTGTTTTTCCTTTGAGTAAGAGTGGATTTTCACGAGTCACTGTGGTAAATGGAATTTCTTCTTTTTGGATATCCAGTCTAGGTTTTACCTCAGTAGTTGGTGCAAGACCACTTTCATCACCCTTGTGAGTTACAGGAGCGCCAACTTCAACCACTTGGTTTATAACTTCTTTGGTTACCTGGCTATCAAGGACTGTTTCTGTTGTTTTTCCATTTTCAGTGAGTACAGAGATGTAATGAGTTCGTTCACCTTTGACTCCTGCTGTGATAATATTTTCCTGACCAGCTGGGAGGTTAGGATTTTCTTTCTTGATAACTTCAAATGGAATTTCTTCAGTTCTTGTGATGAGTTCTGGTCTGGTTTCAACATTGGCAGCCACTTCATTTTCATCTAGGCTTCCTGAATGAGTTGCAGCTGGTTTGAGGCCTTGAAGAGCGGCTTTTAGGTTGGCTACAAGTGTGTCAAGCTCAGCTTGTTTATTACGGTTGAGGTTGTAATTTAGAGCTGTTTTAGCTGCGTCAAGGGCCTCAAGACTTTCTTTACTATATCCTTCTAAGTTTGTAGGAATTTTAGCTAATTCTTCGCGGAGAGCATTATAATTAGCACGGAAGTAGTCTTTGTTGTGGTCTGCAAAGGCAGTCATGAGTTCAAAGATTTCCTCTTCCTTGTATTCAGCGCTTGGTCTATCTGCCCAGATTGAAAGCATACTTCCGACTGTTGGAAGATCTACTTCAGGATATTTGGTAGAAGCTAGTTGATTGAATGGTGTTTTTCCAGAATTTTCAATTGCCTTTGAAAGAGGATAAGCTTCATCTTGTTTGTGATTTCCTAAAACATAGTACCAGTCACCGTTGGTATTCAAGAACTTATAACCTTTGTTTGCCAGATACTGAGGTGACGCAAGGTTGTAGCCCCACCAGCCTTTAGACCAGTAAGAAATCAAGACATCTTTATCGAATTCAGCATCATCCTTGTCTTCGTAATAGAAGCCATCGTTGAAGGCCATTGGTTGTAGCCCTCTTTCCTTAGCCATAGCAGCTAGACTGTTAGAATAGTCTGCAAACTTGTTATAGAGTCCATACCATTTGAGGTAGTACCAACCTTGGGCGTTGGTCGCATCATTGGCATATTCATCTGTACCATAGTTGAATATCTTTGATTTATCAGCAAAGTAATCCATATACTTACCGATAAGGGCTTTGGTAAAGTTAAGGGCTTCTTGATTTTCAAGGTCCATGGTTGTTTTTGAAACTTTATCAAAGTTTGCTTGAGGATTTTTAATACCTAATTTTTCCATGGCAACCAGCATAGCATCCATGTGACCTGGACTGTTAATAGCTGGGATGAGACCGATGTCCTTAGATTTAGCGTATTCAATTAGCTCTGTCACTTCTGCCTGTGTTAGTGCAGTACCGTTTGGATCGTCGTAGTAAGCTTTAGTTCCTTCGATAATAGCTTTTTTAACGTCATCACTAGCATAGGTTTTTCCGTTGGCAGTAATGGTCATATCATCGAGTAGAAAGCGAAGTCCGTCATTTCCTAGAAGGAGATGAACATCAGAATATCCGAGCTCACTGGCCTTGTCTACGATGCGTTTGAGCTGGTTCAGAGTAAAGTATTTGCGACCTGCATCGATGGAAATGACTTTATTCTTATTCAGTTTTTCAAGTTCGCGTTTAGCATCCTCTTCTTTTTGTGCTTCTGGAGTTAAAGCCAAGTTTTTAATAGCATCTTGAAGGCTTGCGATTGCTTGATCAATCGTATCCTGTTGAGCACGGCTGAGGTTGCTATCGAGTGAACGGATGGCTTTTTCAGCTTCTTTGACAGCAGCAAAACTTTCAGCAGTATAACGGTTAGAGTCTTTTGGAATAGTTTCTAGTGCTTTTTCTGCAGGTTGATAGTTGGCTGCGAAGTATTCAGCGTTGGCATTTGCAAAATGACGCATGAGTTTGAAGAGGCGAGATGGAGAATAACGTGCAGATGGGGTATCGGCCCAAGCAGCTACCATACCACCGATGATTGGGACATCAGCTCCTTCTGTTTTTGGTACAGAAGTGATTGGTGTGTTTTTAATACCATTGAGCCCCTGATCGAGATTGTACCAACCTTGGTCATCAGCGTTTCGTCCAAGAACGTAGTACCAAGCATCATTGGTATTAAGGATTTGGTGACCTTTTTCAGCTAGTAGTTTAGAAGAAGCGACATCGTAGCCTCCCCAACCACCAGTCCACATAGAAACGATGATGTCTTTGTCAAAACTACCAAAGCTTGTGTCGCTATTGTAGTAGATACCGTCGTTAAAGGCCATTGGTTTGAGACCGTGCGATTTTACAATACGAGCGAGGTCATTGGCGTAGGCAATAAATTTTTCATAGCCTTTTACAGGGTAGCCTTCGTTTGGATAGTATTTATCAGCTTGAAGCACACTCCAACCTTTAGCATCTGTCGCATCATTGGCATATTCATCAAGTCCGATGTTGAAGATTTCAGTTTTTTTCGCGAAATAAGCAGCATACTTGTCGATAAGGGCTTTTGTAAAAGCGACAGCTTGTTCGTTGTCAAGATCGACAGTACGGGCTGATTCCTTCCCAAAATAGCTAAAGTTAGGGTTTTGGATTCCCAATTCTTTCATGGCATTGAGAATCGCATCCATGTGACCAGGACTATTTACTGTCGGAATGAGACCGATACCTTTATCTTTTGCATAGTTAATCAGATCTGTCATTTGACTTTCTGTTAAGTGATTGCCGTTTGGATCGTTGTAATAATCATTTGTACCTTTTTCAATGGCGCGTTTGACATCGTCACTGGCATAGGTCTTGCCGTTAGCTGTGATGCTCATATCGTCCAACATGAAACGAAGTCCATCATTTCCGACTAATAGGTGTAAATCAGTGTAGCCATAATGTTTCGCTTTATCGATGATTTCCTTGAGCTGTTCTGGTGAGAAATATTTACGTCCAGCATCAATAGAAACAATTTTCTTTTTCGCTAGTTTTTCACTTACAGTTGCAGCACGTTCCTTTCCTGCCTCTGTTGCCGGTTTGTCAGCCTCTGCTTTCGCTTCATTTTTTTTAGCATCTTTTTCAGCTGGTTTATCCTTGTCAGTCTTGTCTGTATTTGACTCTTTAGAATCAATCTCTTTAGCTTCTTCTGCCTTTTTATTAGCAGTTTCTTTTTCAGCAGAAGTTGGAGTTACCACCTCTGCTTTATCACTAGGAGTTGAACTAACTTCCTCTTGTGGTTTTTCTTCTGTTTTTGGAAGACTAGCTACCTTATCAGTAGCTGGAGTTTCTGTTTCTACAGTTTTTGGAGCTTCTGGTTGAAGCTCTGCTTTAGGTGTTTCCTCAGTCCGATTTTCGGATGATTGAGGGGAATCAGAAACCGTATGGATGGTCGGTTGGTTTTCTGTAGTAGTAGGAGTAACTCCATCGGCTGCAACAGTCTGTGCTTGGAAGGCAAATCCAATTAGAACAGAAGCTGCTCCTACAGCGTATTTACGAATAGAAAAACGCTGTTGTTTTTCATGTTTCATTGCAAAACCTCCTGATTGCATTGTTATATTGATAGCGATTATATAAATCAACGCCTTTATTTTATTTCTTATATTAACGAGAGTCAAGAGGAGATGACAAAAAACTATAATAAGTATAAAAAAATATAAAATTTAAGCTTAAGATTTCAGATTAGTCGGAAAAAATACGTATATATATCTAGTATAATTTTTGGTTCTATTTCTATAAAATATTCCACAAATTATAGAATCTTCCAAAAATAGGTAAGCGCTACCTTTTTGGTGTGGTATAATAAGCATAGAAAAAGCCCGAGCGATTAGGCTCAGGCTTTCTTCTTAGTGATCACGGTCACATGAGATGAATTTAATCTTGTAGTAATCAGATCGTTTGTAAGTTTCACTGTATTCTAAAACTTGGCCAGTTGATTCGAGTTTGGTGATTTTAGTTTGTAGGACAGTAGGGAATTGTTCATCGACTCCGAGGACTGAAGCCGCATGTTCTGGAGTTGGAAAGACTATTTCGTTGATTTCTTCAAAGTGTTCATCATTCATGTGAATGTGGTAGTCTAACTTGAAACGATTATAGATAGAACTATAGTATTCAAGGTTTGGATAATTTGCGTTGATATATTGTTCTGGGATGTAGGATGTATGGTAGATATAAACGACACCGTTTGATTCGCGGATACGTTCAATCTTGTAGTAGAATTGATCGCCGCGTAGACCCAATTTTTCCAAGTAAACAAGCTTGTTTCCGCGTTCAATTGAAAGAACAGTTACCTTATCATCTTTAGCATTGAAGAGTTCAATATCTGAAAACTCTACAAGCTTGTGTTTGCGTGCACGTGAAACGAAGGTTCCTTTTCCTTGTTGGCGGACAATATAGCCATCTTTGGCAAGGTCGTTTAAGGCGCGAACAACTGTGATAGAGCTGACATCGTACATTGAAATGAGTTCTGCTTCAGTGTAAAATTTATCTCCACTGCTAAACTGCCCAGAGATGATTTTATTTTTTAATTCGTCTTTTATGTATTGATATTTGGGAATTGCCATATTTTTACCTCTATTTTCCTTCTCCATAGAAAATTTTACCATAAAAGCGAAAAAAATAGTAGTCTTTTGAATAAAAAATTAGATAACAGATTAAAAAATTAAGTTACATAGGCATTGCTCATATTTTATAAATGTATTTTATACAAAATTATTTTAGGTTCTCTATTCCGAATGTAAAGAGCGTTTGAAATGGGTCTGAAAATGTTTGAAACTAATTGAACGTGTGTATAATAGTAAAATTACAGTAAATATTCCGACAATTTCTATTGACAATTCAAACAGATTGGTTTATAATTACTATAACAACGAGTGAAAGCGCAAACTTTGCAATCAAAAGGTAGTTTTATGACACGATTTGAGATACGAGACGATTTCTATTTAGATGGGAAACCGTTCAAGATTTTGTCCGGCGCCATTCATTATTTTAGGATTCCTCCAGAGGATTGGTATCATTCGCTCTATAACTTGAAGGCTCTTGGTTTTAATACGGTAGAGACTTATGTGGCTTGGAATTTACACGAGCCTCGTGAGGGTGAGTTTCATTTTGAAGGAGCTCTGGATTTGGAGCGATTTCTACAGACAGCGCAAGACTTGGGTCTCTACGCTATCGTTCGTCCGTCACCCTTCATCTGTGCGGAGTGGGAATTCGGTGGTTTACCAGCCTGGCTCTTAACCAAAGACATGAGGATTCGTTCTTCAGATCCTGCCTATATTGAGGCTGTCGGTCGCTATTATGATCAGCTCTTGCCACGACTGGTTCCACATCTGTTGGACAATGGTGGCAATATCCTCATGATGCAGGTTGAAAATGAGTATGGTTCTTATGGAGAAGATAAGGCTTACCTGAGAGCCATTCGACAGCTGATGGAAGAGCGTGGCGTAACCTGTCCTCTCTTTACATCAGATGGTCCTTGGAGAGCTACTCTGAAAGCGGGAACCTTAATCGAAGATGACCTCTTTGTAACAGGGAACTTTGGTTCTAAGGCACCTTACAACTTTTCACAGATGCAGGAATTCTTTGATGAGCATGGCAAGAAATGGCCGCTCATGTGTATGGAGTTCTGGGATGGCTGGTTCAATCGTTGGAAAGAACCGATTATCACACGGGATCCTAAGGAATTGGCAGATGCAGTTCGAGAGGTTTTGGAACAAGGCTCCATCAATCTTTACATGTTCCACGGTGGTACAAACTTTGGCTTCATGAATGGTTGCTCAGCTCGAGGGACTTTGGACCTGCCACAAGTTACATCTTATGATTACGATGCTCTTCTGGATGAAGAAGGAAATCCAACTGCCAAATACTTGGCAGTCAAGAAGATGATGGCAACACATTTCCCAGAGTATCCGCAGTTAGAACCACTCTACAAAGAGAGTATGGAGTTGGATGCTATACCAATAGTAGAAAAAGTTTCCTTGTTTGAAACCTTGGATAGCTTGTCAAGTCCAGTAGAAAGCCTCTATCCTAAAAAGATGGAGGAGCTGGGACAAAGCTATGGTTACTTACTCTATCGAACAGAAACAAACTGGGATGCAGAAGAAGAAAGACTTCGTATCATTGACGGTCGAGATAGGGCCCAGCTGTATGTCGATGGTCAGTGGATTAAAACCCAATATCAGACAGAGATTGGGGAAGATATTTTTTATCAAGGTGAAAAGAAAGCGTTATCTAGGATTGACATATTGATAGAAAATATGGGGCGTGTCAACTATGGGCATAAGTTCTTAGCGGATACGCAACGTAAGGGAATTCGGACAGGGGTCTGTAAGGATCTGCATTTCTTACTAAACTGGAAACACTATCCACTCCCACTAGACAATCCTGAGAAAATTGATTTTTCAAAAGGATGGACTCAAGGACAACCAGCCTTTTACGCTTATGACTTTACAGTCGAAGAGCCAAAAGATACTTACCTAGACTTGTCTGAGTTTGGTAAGGGAGTTGCCTTTGTCAATGGGCAGAATCTAGGACGTTTTTGGAACGTTGGCCCAACTCTCTCACTTTATATCCCTCATTGCTATCTCAAGGAAGGTGCCAACCGCATCATTATCTTTGAAACAGAAGGTCAATATAAAGAAGAGATTCATTTAACTCGTAAACCTACACTAAAACATATAAAGGGGGAAAACTTATGACAATTGTAGGATGCCGTATTGATGGACGTTTGATCCACGGACAAGTAGCCAATCTTTGGGCTGGAAAACTAAATGTTTCACGCATTATGGTTGTAGACGACGAAGTTGTCAACAACGATATTGAAAAGAGTGGTTTGAAACTTGCGACACCACCAGGTGTGAAATTGAGTATTTTGCCAGTTGAGAAAGCTGCAGCCAATATTCTTGCTGGCAAATACGATAGCCAACGTCTCTTTATCGTGGCTCGTAAACCAGACCGCTTCCTTGGTTTGGTAGAAGCAGGTGTACCACTTGAAACCCTTAATGTTGGGAATATGTCTCAAACACCAGAAACTCGCCCTATCACACGTTCTATCAACGTAGTAGACAAGGATGTGGAAGATTTCCACAAACTGGCAGAAAAAGGTGTTAAACTTACTGCTCAGATGGTTCCAAATGATCCAATTTCAGACTTTTTGAGCTTATTAAAATAGGAAAAAATTTTTTAGGAGGTCATTGTTATGATACAATGGTGGCAAATTTTACTTCTCACTTTGTACTCAGCTTATCAAATCTGTGATGAGTTGACGATCGTTTCATCTGCAGGTTCCCCTGTATTTGCTGGTTTCATTACTGGTTTAATCATGGGAGATGTGACTACTGGTTTGCTTATCGGTGGTAACTTGCAACTGTTCGTTCTTGGGGTTGGTACCTTCGGTGGTGCTTCTCGTATCGACGCAACTTCTGGTGCGGTTCTTGCGACAGCCTTCTCTGTTTCACAAGGAATTGATGCACCGCTTGCCATTACTACAATCGCTGTACCAGTAGCAACTCTCTTGACTTACTTCGACGTTCTTGGTCGTATGACTACTACCTTCTTCGCTCACCGTGTGGATGCTGCCATCGAACGCTTTGACTATAAAGGTATTGAACGCAACTACTTGCTTGGTGCGATTCCTTGGGCTTTATCTCGTGCCCTTCCAGTCTTCTTTGCCCTTGCTTTTGGTGGTGAATTTGTACAAGGCGTAGTAGACTTCGTTACAAAATACCAATGGATTGCAGATGGTTTGACACTCGCAGGACGTATGCTTCCAGGTCTTGGATTTGCAATCTTGCTTCGTTACCTTCCAGTTAAACGTAACCTTCATTACCTTGCTATGGGATTTGGTTTGACAGCTATGTTGACTGTTCTTTACTCATATGTAACAGGTCTTGGTGGCGCTGTTGCTGGTATCGTAGGTACTCTTCCTGCTGAAGTTGCTGAAAAAATTGGTTTCGTGAACAACTTCAAAGGATTGTCTATGATTGGTATCTCTATCGTAGGTATTTTCCTTGCAGTGCTTCACTTCAAAAATAGCCAAAAAGTAGCTGTAGCAGCACCTTCTACACCATCAGAAAGTGGGGAAATCGAAGATGACGAATTCTAATTACAAACTAACAAAAGAAGATTTTAATCAAATCAACAAACGTAGCTTGTTTACTTTCCAATTAGGTTGGAACTACGAACGTATGCAAGCTTCTGGTTACCTTTACATGATCTTGCCTCAGTTGCGTAAAATGTATGGGGATGGAACTCCTGAATTGAAAGAAATGATGAAAGTTCATACTCAATTCTTCAATACTTCACCATTCTTCCATACTATTATCGCTGGTTTTGACCTTGCCATGGAAGAAAAAGATGGTGTAGGTTCAAAAGACGCCGTTAACGGTATCAAGACAGGTTTGATGGGACCATTCGCTCCTCTTGGGGATACAATCTTTGGTTCACTTGTACCTGCTATCATGGGGTCAGTCGCAGCAACTATGGCTATCGCTGGCCAACCTTGGGGGATCTTCCTTTGGATTGCAGTTGCAGTAGCGTATGACATCTTCCGTTGGAAACAGTTGGAATTTGCTTACAAAGAAGGGGTTAACCTTATCAACAACATGCAAAGTACCTTGACAGCTTTGATTGACGCTGCATCTGTACTTGGTGTCTTCATGATGGGTGCTCTTGTAGCAACAGTGATTAACTTTGAAATTTCTTACAAGTTGCCAATCGGTGAAAAGATGATTGATTTCCAAGACATCTTGAACCAAATCTTCCCACGTTTGCTTCCAGCAATCTTTACTGCCTTTATCTTCTGGTTGCTTGGTAAGAAAGGTATGAACTCTACTAAAGCTATCGGTATTATTATCGTACTTGCTTTGACTCTTTCTGCCCTTGGTCACTTTGCACTTGGAATGTAATTCCTTATGACTAAATCATTAATTTTGGTGAGCCATGGTCGCTTCTGTGAGGAGCTTAGAGGTAGCACAGAAATGATTATGGGCCCACAAGACAACATTTACACAGTAGCTCTTCTTCCAGAAGATGGCCCAGAAGAATTTACTGCTAAATTTGAAGCTGTTATTGAAGGGGTGGATGATTTCCTAGTCTTTGCGGATCTTCTCGGTGGGACACCTTGTAATGTGGTGAGTCGCTTGATCATGGAAGGTCGTGATATTGACCTTTACGCAGGGATGAATCTTCCAATGGTGATTGAATTTATCAATGCGAGCCTTACAGGCGCAGATGCGGACTACAAGAGCCGTGCTGCAGAAAGTATTGTGAAAGTTAATGACCTGTTAGCGGGCTTCGATGATGACGAAGATGAATAATACTCTTCGAAAATCTCTTCAAACTACGTCAACGTCGCCTTGCCGTAGGTATATGTTACTGACTTCGTCAGTCTTATCCGGCAACCTCAAAGCAGTGCTTTGAGCAGCCTGCGGCTAGTTTCCTACAGATTTTAGTTGGAACTCGATTCAATTCATGTGACAACGTGAAAATCGTTAGAGCATTTTATATAAAATATACATGGGAATGGAGCTTACTCCCATTCCCATATTTAATAGAAAAAGAGGAACTCAATGCTACATTATACAAAAGAAGACTTGCTCGAATTGGGTGCAGAAATCACTACGCGTGAAATCTACCAACAGCCTGATGTATGGAGAGAAGCTTTTGAATTTTACCAAGCAAAACGTGAAGAAATTGCAGCCTTCCTACAAGAAATCGCTGATAAACATGACTATATTAAGGTTATCTTGACAGGTGCTGGGACTTCTGCTTATGTGGGAGATACCTTGCTACCTTACTTTAAGGAAGTCTATGACGAACGCAAATGGAATTTCAATGCTATTGCGACAACAGATATCGTTGCCAATCCAGCAACCTATTTGAAAAAAGATGTGGCAACTGTCCTTGTGTCTTTTGCTCGTAGTGGGAACTCGCCTGAAAGTGTGGCGACTGTTGATTTGGCCAAATCCTTGGTGGATGAGCTTTATCAAGTGACGATTACTTGTGCAGCAGATGGTAAATTGGCTCTTCAAGCTCACGGTGATGACCGTAATCTCTTGCTCTTGCAACCAGCTGTCTCTAATGATGCTGGATTTGCCATGACTTCTAGCTTTACGTCTATGATGTTGACAGCTCTCTTGGTCTTTGATCCTACAGAATTTGCTGTTAAGTCTGAACGTTTTGAAGTTGTATCTAGTCTTGCCCGTAAAGTTTTAGACAAGGCAGAAGATGTCAAAGAGCTCGTTGATTTAGACTTTAACCGTGTCATCTATCTAGGCGCTGGTCCTTTCTTTGGACTTGCTCATGAAGCTCAGCTCAAGATTTTGGAATTAACTGCTGGTCAAGTTGCGACCATGTATGAAAGCCCAGTTGGCTTCCGTCACGGTCCAAAATCTCTTATCAACGAAAATACAGTTGTTTTGGTCTTTGGTACAACGACAGACTACACTCGTAAGTACGACTTGGACTTGGTTCGTGAAGTTGCTGGTGACCAGATTGCTCGTCGTGTTGTGCTTTTGAGTGATCAAGCTTTTGGTCTTGAAAATGTCAAAGAAGTGGCCCTTGGTTGTGGCGGTGTCTTGAATGATATTTACCGTGTCTTCCCTTACATCGTTTATGCCCAACTCTTTGCCCTATTGACTTCACTCAAGGTAGAAAATAAACCAGATACACCGTCTCCTACAGGTACAGTAAACCGTGTAGTACAAGGTGTCATAATTCACGAATATCAAAAGTAAGACAGTGTTTATGAATTCTTGACAAGAGGATTTGTAAATTATCAGATAAACCATAGATTGTCAGTACGCTTTCTATGGTTTGTTTGCTTGAGAGAAATAGTAAAAGGAGAACAGAATGAAAGCATACACAGAGCGTGTATTTGGAAATGTTGAGGGCGAGGATGTCTTGGCCTATCGATTTGAGACAGACGGTGGCTACCAACTTGAGGTTATGACTTATGGTGCGACCATCTTGCGCTATGTCGCACCTGACAAGGCTGGAAATTTTGCCAATGTTATCTTGGGATTTGATGACTTTGATAGTTATGTAGGCAATAGTCCCAAGCATGGAGCAAGTGTAGGTCCTGTAGCGGGTCGTATTGCAGGTGCGACCTTTGAGCTCAATGGTAAGACCTATGACCTTGAGGTTAATAATGCTAGCAACTGTAATCACAGTGGTTCAACTGGTTGGGATTCCAGCTTGTTTGAAGTTGAAGAAGTAAGCGATCATGGCTTGACTCTCTACACAGAGCGTACAGATGGGACAGGAGGGTTCCCTGGAAATCTCAAGATTTGGATCAGTTATCACTTGGAAGAAACTGGTGCCTATAAAATCAGCTACAAGGTGACGACCGATCAGGATACGCTGGTCAATCCAACCAACCACAGCTATTTCAACTTGTCTGGTGATTTCACGCAGACGATTGACCGTCATGTCTTCCAACTAAATACAGAGGGTATTTACCCAATCGCTCCCGATGGTGTTCCTGCCAAAACTCCAGAAGCCAACCGTGATGTGGTCAAACACATCTACAATGGTGCCTTGTTGAAGGATATCTTTGCAGAAGAAGATGAGCAAATCCAGCTGGCATCAGGTTTGGATCACCCATTTGCCCTTCCTGTAGGCCATGACAATGCTGGATTCCTTTATGACCAAAATTCAGGTCGCTTCCTGCTTTTCAAGACAGAAACTCCTTGCTTTGTGGTCTACACAGCAAACTTTGTGGATGAGAGTGTACTTGTGGCTGGTCAGCCAATGGTGCAGCACAATGGGATTGCCCTTGAAGCGCAAGCTTTACCAGATGCCATTCACAGCGACCTCAAAGACCAAGTCATTCTTAAAGCTGGTCAAACCTTCACCAGTAAGACACGTTATGAACTTGTTGTGAAATAAAAAAGCTGGTCAAAAAGTCTTTAAAATTAAAATAACGCATATTGTCAGGTGATGAAAAGTTTGATAATATGCGTTTTATTATGAAATGATTTACTTTATATTATCCTGAAATGGTGTTATTTTTGAGTTATCTGGCTTGACTTTCTTGATGGAAATTATACAATAGTTGTAATAATTACAACGAGAAAAGAGGACCATTTATGACCTATGAATACAAGAGTCACATTTATTTGGCAGAGACAGTTTTAAATGTAAAGGATTTGGCCAGTCAAACAGCCTTTTATCAGCAAGTTATTGGTTTAGAAATCTTATCTCAAACTGAGACAGAGTCCATTCTAGGCCTTGGTGGAAAAGTCTTGGTACAGCTGATTCAAGCACAAGAGAGCGGAGAAGTGAGGGAACATTGTGGTCTTTACCATTTGGCCATTCTCTTGCCCACACGCAAGGCTTTGGCTGATGTCTTGAAACACCTGACAGATTTACAGATTCCTCTTGTCGGCGGTGCAGACCATGGTTACAGTGAAGCTATTTACTTGGAAGATTTGGAGGGAAATGGCATTGAACTCTATCGAGATAAGCCGGTTTCCACATGGGATATTCGAGAAGATGGACGCATTATCGGAGTGACGGAGGCTCTTGCGGCGCAGGACATTTATGAGTTGGGGGAAAGAGTAGAGCCCTTTATCTTGACAGAAGGTACGAGAATGGGGCATATTCATCTTTCCGTCAAGGATAGTCGAAAGTCCAGCCAGTTTTATCAAAAGGTGTTAGGGCTAGAGGATAAATTCAGTGTGCCTAGCGCTAGTTGGATTGCGGCTGGAGATTACCATCATCATTTAGCAGTTAACGAATGGGGAGGAAAAGGTCTGGATTCGCGTAAGCAAGGCTTACCAGGTTTAGCCTACTATGTCATCGAAGTCGCACATAAAGAAGAACTGTTAACGATTGCCCAACGAGCACAAGAAGTTGACGCACCAATCAAATGGATGACATCGAGCCAATTGGAAATCACAGACTCAGATGGAATTGTGACTCGTATTTGCTTAGCTCGATAGACAGGATGTGATGAAAATCAGAGCATCAATTGTAGAAAGTGGTTTTTATTCTAGTATTAGCTTTTCCTCAGTTCATCAGCTTCCTCCTTGACACTTTGTCAGTTTTTGATACAATAGTACAAAATTAGAGGAGGTGGGTTATGATTCAGAAACATGCGATTCCCATTTTAGAGTTTGATGATAATCCTCAGGCGGTTATCATGCCCAATCACGAGGGGCTGGACTTGCACTTGCCCAAGAAATGTGTCTATGCATTTTTAGGTGAAGAGATTGACCGCTATGCGAGGGAAGTAGGGGCGGACTGTGTCGGCGAATTCGTTTCAGCCACCAAGACCTATCCAGTCTATGTCGTGAACTACAAAGGCGAGGAGATTTGTCTGGCTCAGGCTCCTGTTGGTTCAGCTCCAGCAGCCCAGTTTATGGATTGGTTGATTGGCTATGGTGTGGAGCAGATTATTTCCACAGGTACCTGTGGTGTGCTAGCCGATATAGAGGAAAATGCCTTTCTAGTCCCTGTTCGCGCTCTGCGAGATGAAGGAGCCAGTTACCACTATGTGGCACCTTCTCGTTATATGGAAATGCAGCCAGAGGCTATTGCTGCCATTGAGCAAGTTTTGGAAGTCAGAGGGATTCCCTATGAAGAAGTCCTGACCTGGACGACAGACGGTTTTTACCGAGAAACGGCTGAAAAGGTGGCTTATCGTAAGGAAGAGGGCTGTGCTGTTGTGGAGATGGAGTGTTCTGCGCTTGTGGCAGTAGCCCAACTGCGAGGGGTTCTCTGGGGAGAATTGTTGTTCACAGCTGATTCCTTAGCAGACTTGGACCAGTACGATAGTCGTGACTGGGGATCGGAAGCTTTTGAGAAGGCGTTAGAACTGAGTTTAGCAAGTGTTGTGCAACTTTAGTCGCTTTTCTCGGCAGTTTCTTATCTTAGTGAAGGAGAACTTTAAAAGCTTGATTGATGATTATTTTTTGCCGAATAAAATAGGAAGTCGGTAGTTTTTAGACGTTTCTAGAAATGGACGAGTTTGGATAACCTCTTTTTTAGGATAAGCGTACGCGATGTTTTGTCCATTCCTATTTGAGATATTTCTTTTGTTTTATGGTACAATGGAAACATGTTATTCAAATTATCTAAGGAAAAAATAGAGCTAGGCTTATCTCGTTTATCGCCAGCCCGTCGTATTTTTTTGAGTTTTGCCTTGGTCATTTTACTAGGCTCTCTTCTTTTGAGCTTGCCCTTTGTCCAAGTTGAAAGCTCACGAGCGACTTATTTTGATCATCTTTTCACTGCTGTCTCTGCAGTCTGTGTGACAGGTCTTTCAACCCTTCCAGTAGCTCACACATATAATATCTGGGGTCAAATAATCTGTTTGCTCTTGATTCAGATCGGTGGTCTAGGACTCATGACCTTTATTGGAGTTTTCTATATCCAGAGCAAGCAAAAGCTTAGTCTTCGTAGCCGTGCAACTATTCAGGATAGTTTTAGTTATGGAGAAACTCGATCTTTGAGAAAGTTTGTCCATTCTATTTTTCTCACAACTTTTCTAGTTGAGGGTTTGGGAGCTCTATTCCTCAGTTTTCGTTTTGTTCCACAACTTGGCTGGGGGCGCGGTCTTTTTAGTTCCATTTTTCTAGCTATATCCGCCTTCTGTAATGCAGGTTTTGATAATTTGGGGAGCACCAGTTTATTTGCTTTTCAGACCGATTTACTGGTCAATCTGGTGATTGCAGGCTTAATTATTACAGGTGGTTTTGGCTTTATGGTCTGGTTTGATTTGGCTGGTCATGTAGGAAGAAAGAAAAAAGGGCGCCTGCACTTTCATACGAAGCTTGTACTATTATTGACTCTAGGTTTGTTGTTATTTGGAACGGCAACTACTCTCTTTCTTGAGTGGAACAATGCTGGAACGATTGGCAATCTCCCTGTTGCCGATAAGGTTTTAGTTAGCTTTTTTCAAACAGTGACGATGCGAACAGCAGGCTTTTCTACGATAGATTATACTCAGGCTCATCCTGTGACTCTTTTGATTTATATCTTACAGATGTTTCTAGGTGGGGCACCTGGGGGAACGGCTGGGGGGCTCAAGATTACGACATTTTTTGTCCTCTTGGTCTTTGCGCGAAGTGAGCTTTTGGGCTTGCCTCATGCCAATGTTGCGAGACGAACGATTGCGCCGCGAACGGTTCAAAAATCCTTTAGTGTCTTTATTATCTTTTTGATGAGCTTCTTGGTAGGATTGATTCTGCTAGGGATGACAGCCAAAGGCAATCCTCCCTTTATCCACCTCATATTTGAAACCATTTCAGCTCTTAGTACAGTTGGTGTAACGGCAAATTTGACTTCTGATCTTGGGAAATTGGCTCTCAGTGTTATCATGCCACTTATGTTTATGGGACGAATTGGTCCCTTGACCTTGTTTGTTAGCTTGGCAGATTACCATCCAGAAAAGAAAGATATGATTCACTATATGAAAGCAGATATTAGTATTGGTTAAGAAAGGAAAGAGAATGTCAGATCGTACGATTGGAATTTTAGGATTGGGAATTTTTGGGAGCAGTGTCCTAGCTGCCCTAGCCAAGCAGGATATGAATATTATCGCTATTGATGACCACGCAGAGCGCATCAATCAGTTTGAGCCAGTTTTGGCGCGTGGAGTGATTGGTGACATCACAGATGAAGAATTATTGAGATCAGCAGGGATTGATACCTGCGATACCGTTGTCGTCGCGACAGGTGGAAATCTGGAGTCGAGTGTGCTTGCGGTTATGCACTGTAAGAGTTTGGGGGTACCGACTGTTATTGCTAAGGTCAAAAGTCAGACTGCTAAGAAAGTGCTAGAAAAGATTGGAGCTGACTCGGTTGTCTCGCCAGAGTATGAAATGGGGCAGTCTCTAGCACATACCATTCTTTTCCATAATAGTGTTGGTGTCTTTCAGTTGGATAAAAATGTCTCTATTGTGGAGATGAAAATTCCTCAGTCTTGGGCAGGTCAAAGTCTGAGTAAATTAGACCTCCGTGACAAATATAATCTGAATATTTTGGGCTTCCGAGAGCAGGAAAATTCCCCATTGGATGTTGAATTTGGACCAGATGACCTCTTGAAGGCAGATACCTATATTTTGGCGGTCATCAACAACCAGTATTTGGATACCCTAGCAGCATTGAATTTGTAAAAGAGGGAGCTTCCCTCTTTTTTGATGCTTAAGATGGTAAATAGAGACAGAAGCCTTGTATTCTAGTAAAAGTTCTTCAAAGGCTGGACTTTATGGTAGAATAGAAAGCAGTGACAAGAGAGAGTAATACTCTTCGAAAGTCAAATTTAAACCACGTCAACGTCACCTTGCCGTAGGTATAGGTAACTGACTTCGTCAGTC
>NZ_VMMR01000023.1:65214-76587 GCF_013277285.1 Streptococcus sp. 339
TTTGATTTTCATTGAGTAAGAAAAATCAGTCCCCTAAAGGAGTAGATTATGAAGTTATTGTCTATCGCCATTCCTAGCTATAATGCTGCAGCCTATCTTCATTACTGTGTGGAGTCGCTAGTGATTGGTGGTGAGCAAGTTGAGATTTTGATTATCAATGATGGGTCTCAGGACCAGACTCAGGAAATCGCTGAGCGTTTAGCCGACAAGTATCCTAACATCGTTAGAGCCATTTATCAGGAAAATAAGGGCCATGGCGGTGCGGTCAATCGTGGCTTGGTAGAGGCTTCTGGGCGCTATTTTAAAGTAGTTGACAGTGATGACTGGGTGGATCCTCGTGCCTACTTGAAAACTCTTGAAACCTTGCAGGAACTTGAGAGTAAGGGTCAAGAGGTTGACGCCTTTGTGACTAATTTTGTTTACGAAAAGGAAGGTCAGTCTCGTAAGAAGAGTATGAGCTACGAGTCAGTCTTGCCTGTTCGGCAGATTTTTGGCTGGGACCAGGTCGGAAATTTCTCCAAAGGCCAGTATATCATGATGCACTCGCTGATTTATCGGACAGATTTGTTGCGTGCTAGCCAGTTCCAACTGCCTGAGCATACTTTTTATGTCGATAATCTCTTTGTCTTTACCCCTCTTCAGCAGGTCAAGACCATGTACTATCTGCCTGTCGATTTCTATCGTTATTTGATTGGGCGTGAGGACCAGTCTGTCAATGAGCAAGTGATGATTAAGCGCATTGACCAGCAACTTAAAGTCAATCGACTCTTGGTAGACCAGCTTGATTTATCCCAAGTGAGCCACCCCAAAATGCGAGAATATCTGCTGAATCATATCGAGATTACGACGGTGATTTCCAGTGCCCTGCTCAATCGAGCAGGTACAGCAGAGCATTTGGCAAAAAAACGGGAGCTGTGGACCTATATTCAGCAGGAAAATCCAGAGGTTTTTCAGGCTATCCGTAAGACCATGCTTAGCCGTTTGACCAAACATTCAGTCTTGCCAGCTCGCAAACTGTCCAATGTCGTCTATCAAATCACCAAATCTGTTTATGGATTTAATTGATATAAGTATTTTATAAGAGGGATTTAAGAAAAATTTTAACTTTTTCTTAGTCCTTTTTAATTTTAGGATATTATACTAGAGTCATCAAATAAAGAAAAACTCTAAGGAGAACCCTATGAAATTCAATCCAAATCAAAGATATACTCGTTGGTCTATTCGCCGTCTCAGTGTCGGTGTTGCCTCAGTTGTTGTGGCTAGTGGCTTCTTTGTCCTAGTTGGTCAGCCAAGTTCTGTACGTGCCGATGGGGTCAATCCGACCCCTGCTCAAGTTGTACCTGAAGAGACATCGGGAACGAAAGAGGGTGACTTAGCAGAAACTCAGGGAGATACTGTTCTTGCTCAAGCGAAACCTGAGGTCGTTGCTGGAAATACGAACTCACTTTCTACACCTACAGAAGTAACTGAAGTGAGCGAGGAGACAAGCCCTTCTCGTCTGGATACACTTTTTGAAAAAGGTGAAGAAGCTCAAGAAAATTCAGAGCTAGCAGATGTCTTAAAAGAAGCTGTAGATACAGCTGATGTGGATGGGAAACAAGCAAGTCCAGAAGATATTAAAAAAGCTGTCGATGAGGATGTTAAAGACAGTATCGATGTCCCAGCGGGCTATCTAGAACAAGCCAAAGCTTCCGGTCCTTTCTTGGCTGGTGTAAACAAACCGCTTAAATATGAACTTTTCGCAGGAGATGGTATGTTGACTCGTCTCTTGCTCAAAGCATCTGACAAGGCTCCATGGTCAGATAATGGTAAGGATAAAAATGAAAAAATTCCACCAGTGAAAAATTTACCTGATGGCAAGTATTACTATCAAGTATCTTTGAATGGTAACACTACAGGTAAGCAAGATCAGGATTTATTAGATACACTTCGTACTAATGGTACAAATACCTATGAAGCTACCCTGACTGTCTATGAAGCAGCCGGTGATAAACCAAATTTGAATAAGGTTGTCAAGGAACGTAAAGTCAATATTACCTTGAACGGTCTTGTAACAAGAAGCGATGTCAAATCTGCAGTTAAAAACAACATCAAAGACAGTATCGATGTTCCAGCAGCCTACCTAGAAAAAGCCAAGGGTGACGGTCCATTCACAGCTGGTGTTAACCATGTGATTCCATACGAACTCTTCGCAGGTGATGGCATGTTGACTCGTCTCTTGCTTAAGGCATCTGACAAGGCTCCATGGTCAGATAACGGCGACGCTAAAAACCCAGCCCTATCTCCACTAGGCGAAAACGTGAAGACCAAAGGTCAATACTTCTATCAAGTAGCCTTGGACGGAAACGTGGCTGGCAAAGAAAAACAAGAACTCATCGACCAGTTCCGAGCAAACGGCACTAAAACCTACAGCGCTACAGTCAATGTCTATGGTAACAAAGATGGTAAAGCAGATTTGACAAATGTCGTAGCAACTAAACAAGTTACTATTAACATAAACGGTTTAATTTCTAAAGAAACAGTTCAAAAAGCCGTTGCAGACAACGTTAAAGACAGTATCGATGTTCCAGCAGCCTACCTAGAACAAGCCAAGGGTGACGGTCCATTCACAGCAGGTGTCAACCATGTGATTCCATACGAACTCTTCGCAGGTGATGGCATGTTGACTCGTCTCTTGCTTAAGGCATCTGACAAGGCTCCATGGTCAGATAATGGCGACGCTAAAAACCCAGCCCTATCTCCACTAGGCGAAAACGTGAAGACCAAAGGGCAATACTTCTATCAAGTAGCCTTGGACGGAAACGTGGCTGGCAAAGAAAAACAAGAACTCATTGACCAGTTTCGAGCAAACGGCACTAAAACCTACAGCGCTACAGTCAATGTCTATGGCAACAAAGATGGTAAAGTAGATTTGACAAATGTCGTAGCAGCTAAAAAAGTTACTATTAAGATAAATGTTAAAGAAACATCAGACACAGCAAATGCTTCATTCTCATCTTCTAACTCTGGTTCTGGCGTGACTCCGATGAATCACAATCCTGCTACAGGTGCGACTCATCAAACAGCTGCTGACCATAAGGACATGATGGCACCAGCCAAAGAGACTGATAAAGCAATGCCAGCAAATGACCAAATGGAAAAATCAGGTATGAAGACTGAGACTCCAGCTCCAAGTACTACAGATAGCATGCCTGCTGACACCATGACAAGCTCTACCAATACGATGGCAGGTGAAAATATGGCTGCTTCTGCTAACAAGATGTCTGATACGATGATGTCAGACAAGATGATGTCAGATGATAAAGCTATGCTACCAAATACTGGTGAAGCTCAAACATCAATGGCAAGTATTGGTTTCCTTGGGCTTGCGCTTGTAGGTTTACTCGGTGGTCTAGGTTTGAAAAACAAAAAAGAAGAAAACTAATCAGCTAAGGAAATAAATGATGGATAGTGGGCTGACTAAGGCTAGTTTACCAACTCAATCAGCAATCAGGACTTTCTTTCAATAGCAGATTAAAATCATCGTAAAACAATAAAAATAGTGTTATACTTAAAGCAGTATAGCACTGTTTTTATCAAAGGAGAGACAGATGGGAAAGACAATTTTACTCGTTGACGACGAGGTAGAAATCACCGATATTCATCAGAGATACTTAATTCAGGCAGGTTATCAGGTCTTGGTAGCCCATGATGGACTGGAAGCGCTAGAGCTGTTCAAGAAAAAACCGATTGATTTGATTATCACAGATGTCATGATGCCTCGGATGGATGGTTATGATTTAATCAGTGAGGTTCAATACTTATCACCAGAGCAACCTTTCCTATTTATTACTGCTAAGACCAGTGAACAGGACAAGATTTACGGCCTGAGCTTGGGAGCAGATGATTTTATTGCTAAGCCTTTTAGCCCACGTGAGCTGGTTTTGCGTGTCCATAATATTTTGCGCCGCCTTCATCGTGGGGGCGAAACAGAGCTGATTTCCCTTGGCAATCTAAAAATGAATCATAGTAGTCATGAAGTTCAAATAGGAGAAGAAATGCTGGATTTAACTGTTAAATCATTTGAATTGCTGTGGATTTTAGCTAGCAATCCAGAGAGAGTTTTCTCCAAGACAGACCTCTATGAAAAAGTCTGGCAAGAAGACTATGTGGATGACACCAATACCTTGAATGTGCATATCCATGCTCTTCGACAGGAGTTGGCAAAATATAGTAGTGACCAAACGCCCACTATTAAGACAGTTTGGGGGTTGGGATATAAGATAGAGAAACCGAGAGGACAAACATGAAACTAAAAAGTTATATTTTGGTTGGATATATTATTTCAACCCTCTTAACCATTTTGGTTGTTTTTTGGGCTGTTCAAAAAATGCTGATTGCGAAAGGCGAGATTTACTTTTTGCTTGGGATGACCATCGTTGCCAGCCTTGTCGGTGCTGGGATTAGTCTCTTTCTCCTATCGCCGGTCTTTACGTCGTTGGGCAAACTCAAGGAGCATGCCAGGCGGGTAGCGGACAAGGATTTTCCTTCAAATTTGGAGGTTCAAGGCCCTTTAGAATTTCAACAATTAGGCCAAGCTTTTAATGAAATGTCCCATGATTTGCAGGCAAGCTTTGATTCCTTGGAAGAAAGCGAACGAGAAAAGGGCTTGATGATTGCCCAGTTGTCGCATGATATCAAGACTCCTATCACTTCAATCCAAGCGACGGTAGAAGGGATTTTGGATGGGGTTATCAAGGAAGGAGAACAGGACCATTATCTAGCAACCATTGGACGCCAGACGGAAAGACTCAATAAACTGGTTGAGGAGTTGAATTTTTTGACCCTAAACACAGCTAGAAATCAGGTGGAAACGACCAGCAAAGACAGCATTTTTCTGGATCAGCTCTTGATTGAGTGCATGAGTGAATTTCAGTTTTTGATTGAGCAGGAGAGAAGAGATGTCCACTTGCAGGTAATCCCAGAGTCTGCCCGGACTGAAGGAGATTATGCTAAGCTTTCTCGTATCTTGGTGAATCTGCTCAATAACGCTTTTAAATACTCTGCTCCAGGAACCAAGCTGGAAGTGGTGGCTAAGCTGGAGAAGAACCAGCTTTCAATCAGTGTGACCGATGAGGGGCAGGGCATTGCCCCAGAGGATTTGGAGAATATTTTCAAACGCCTTTATCGTGTCGAAACTTCGCGTAACATGAAAACAGGTGGGCATGGTCTTGGTCTTGCGATTGCGCGTGAATTGGCTCATCAATTGGGTGGGGAAATCACAGTCAGCAGCCAGTACGGTCTAGGAAGTACCTTTACCCTCCTTCTCAATCTCTCTGGTAGTGAAAATAAAGCCTAAAACCCCTTTACAAATCCAGCTATTCATGGTAAAATAGATTTTGTGTGAAATATCAGCAGGAAAGCATGAAGCTCGTCAACAGGTGTCTTATGATAAGTAACCTTGGCTGTTTAGGCGAAGGGCATCTGCACGAATCAGGGCTTTCTAAGTGACTATTTCCACCGAAATATTATTTATATCAGGAGGACATTCACATGTCACGTTATACAGGACCATCTTGGAAACAATCTCGTCGCCTTGGCCTTTCACTTACAGGTACAGGTAAAGAATTGGCACGTCGTAACTACGTACCAGGACAACACGGACCAAACAACCGTTCTAAATTGTCAGAATACGGTTTGCAATTGGCTGAAAAACAAAAACTTCGTTTCACTTACGGTGTAGGTGAAAAACAATTCCGTAACTTGTTCGTACAAGCTACAAAAATCAAAGGCGGGATCCTAGGTTTCAACTTTATGCTTCTTTTGGAACGTCGTTTGGATAACGTTGTTTACCGTCTTGGTCTTGCGACTACTCGTCGTCAAGCTCGTCAGTTCGTAAACCACGGTCACATCCTTGTTGACGGGAAACGCGTTGATATCCCATCATACCGCGTAACTCCAGGTCAAGTGATCTCAGTTCGTGAAAAATCATTGAAAGTTCCAGCAATCCTTGAAGCAGTAGAAGCTACTCTTGGACGTCCAGCATTCGTATCATTCGACGCTGAAAAATTGGAAGGTTCATTGACTCGCTTGCCAGAACGCGACGAAATCAACCCAGAAATCAACGAAGCACTTGTCGTTGAATTCTACAACAAGATGTTGTAATATTTTATTAAATATGATAGGCTGTAAAGCCTTGAAACTAAGCACTTTAGGCCTCTATCCTAGAGTGCTTTTTTGATTTCTCTTAGTATCCAGCTATAATCGTTGAGACATAACTAGACCGATATAGTCCAAAGTGATATAATAGTCTAAAGGAGGTGCTACCATGAATGTTTTAGAAAAAAACACACAGGTAAATTTTAAGACTAACAGAGACTTGTTAGAGAAAGCTAAAGCTATTATCACAGCGCAAAATCTTGATATGACAGCCAGTTTTAACTTGTTTTTAGAACACATTGTAGAAAATAAAGCCTTGCCATTTGAAACTCAAGTAGATAAAGAAAGAGAAGAACTTCTATCAAGGTTGCGTGCTGAAATTGCTCGTAGCTTTGAGGATTTAGAACATGGAAGAACTTACAGTCTTGATGAAGTGAGGGCTAACCTTGGAATTTAACGAGAAGGCATATAGCATCATTATCTCCGAAACGGTACAAGAACAGCTAAGAGGTATTAAAGATTATATCTCAGCTAACTACTTTTCAGAACAGGCAGGAGCAAACACAGTTAAGAATGTTCTTTATGGTTTGGAGCGTCTTGAAGTCTTCCCAGAAGCAGGATTTGATGCTGACGAAAGAGTAGGAGGGATTATATACCCACCCCACAAAACTCGATGCATCATTTTAGGAGATTACCTAGCATTCTATCATATTTTAGAGGACAGAAAAGCTGTCTTTGTATCAGATATTATTCATAGCAAGCAGGACTACATCCGCTTGCTCAAGAAAAAATAGCGCCTATATATGAACTGCACCCCAAAAGTTAGATTTTTTCTGTCTAACTTTTGGGGTGCAGTTCAATTGGAATGTCCTTATTTTTATTATGGGATTGACAAATGAGGTTAAGGTTCAGATCTATGAACTTAGAAAGCAAGTACAAATCTTTAATCAGCTTTCAAAAAGATTTTGTGTAGATGTTTCGGGCTAAGGTATGTGACAAGATGAATTAATCGTTATGGAATAGAGAGTGTTAAAAATGGGAAGAATCGTTACTATTCCCCTGAATTAAAACAAGAAATAATCAATAAAAGCCTATATAATAACAAATGTATTAAAACTAAGAAAGACTTAGCTCAGTGTAATACAGAACCAAATCTTATAGATAAATTATTTGTCTAATTTTTTAGGAATTATATCTCTAAACAATATCATTTAACAATTAAATTGTTAGATCTAGCTTAAATTTCTGGTTTAATTCATTTATTGTATCACTATCATTATATTCCTTAAATATTCTCATAGCTTTAGAACATTCTTTTTTACCTAACTTTATTTGATTAGTTTTTATAAGATAAATACCTTTTAGGAAGAGTAAATAATTCTTTTCAAAATAATATCCTTGTCTGGTCAGTAAATTTTCTAAATCATCTATAAAAAATTGAGCGTTATTTAACAAATTATTTTTTAATAATAATTCTAAATTAAATAAATATAAAGGAATTACTCTATGTGTTCCCATATTTGTTTTTAAAAAATGTCGTGTTTTCTTGATTACCGCTCTATATAATAAGCTTATGGTTTTAGTGTTCATAAAAAACACCGAATTATAAAAAATTTTCAGTTCATACTCCATCCAAGTATCTACCGAAAGCAAATACTTTATTATCTCATTGCATTTAGATGTATTATAAGGAAGATTTACAAGGCGATTAATCTGTTGTTCAGCAATCAATTTTATGTGAAAATTGCATAAACTTCTTTCCTGCTTTTGTTTTAGCTCTATTTTCTTTATTAGTTCTTGTAACAAAATGATATCTGAAGAGTTTACAGCATGTTCTAATTCTTCAAAAAAGCATTCTTTTTTGGAATAATAGCAATGAACTAATTCTTCAAATTCCGAAAATGATATCCCCAGGCGATTTAACAATATGTAAAAATGATCAATAGATAATTTTGTAATCCCATTTTCGAAACGAGAAATAGTTGACTCACTAATCTTATCACAAGCCAAATCTTTAAGACGAAAATTTTTTGAAATACGGATATCCTTTAAAACTGCTCCAAAATTTTCCATAGTATTCCTCTTCCATTTCTGCAAAAAATAAAACCTGTTTTTTTATTTGTGATATGATTATACAAAAATAAAACAGAAAGGACAATATGATTATGAAAAAAATTTTATTGTCATCAGTTGCTTTACTGAGCCTAGTGGCAACACTACCAGTAAATAGTCCAGTTTCTGCTCAAGAATCTATCTCTCCCAAGTCTTATAGTCACTCTAATGGCAGTTGGATTCAATCGAATAGCCGTTGGTGGTATAAACACTCTGACGGTTCTTACACTAAAAACGGGTGGGAAAAGATCAATGAAACCTGGTACTATTTTGATAGTGAAGGTTGGATGAAAACAGGTTGGTTTAATGAATATGGAAATTGGTATTATCTAGATACTAGTGGTGCTATGAAAACAGGATGGTGTTTGATTTCTGGTAGTTGGTACTATTTAAATACTAGCGGTGTCATGCAAACTGGCCTACAGACTATCGAAGGAAAACAATATTATTTGGCTGCCAGCGGTGCTATGCAGACAGGTTGGCACAATATTGGAGATGATACTTATTTCTTTGCTAGTAGTGGAGCAAGACAAACGATTAATCGCCGTGCTTTAGTTCTTGGTGAAACATCAACGAGAGCAGTACCTATCGAAGACGTTAATGCTATGGAAAAGGTTTTTGGTAACCAAAACTTTAGTAAAGTTGTTCGTTTCCCAGATAAAACTAAGTCCGAGATTATTGCAAAAACGCAAGAGCTTTTCAAATCTTCTATCGAAAGCGATGTGAACTATCTTTACCTTACTTGTCATGGAGGAAGAGACGGAAGAATCTATCTTGGTAGCGATGGTCAGACATTTTCAGGCTGGGAATTGGCATCTATACTGAAACAATATAAAGGTAAGTTTGTGGTTATGCTGGATTGTTGCTATTCAGGAACAATTATAGATGTAGGTAAGTCAGACAAAAAGGTTGCCTCCAAGTCTGAAGAAAAATTTGATGAACAAGCATTTTTGGCAGGATTTTCAACAGGAGATGTAGCAAGCAAGAATGGTGAAATGCTTGATTCTAAATTCCTCGTACTATGTGCCTCTTGGAAAGGCGAAGAATCGTATAGTGTAGTCGGAGTAGGTAGTCTTGCCACCAGATACTGGGCAATGGGTACAGGTTGGGATTCACTTCAAAATAGAATGATTTCGCCTATGGCAGACACCAATACTAACGGAAAAATTACTTTAGAGGAACTGTATCAATACTCTTATCCTCTAGTCCTTGAAGCTGCATCACAAATTCACGAAGAGCAACATGTATCAGTTTATCCTAAAAACAGTCAATTTGTTTTATTCCAAAAATAAGGAGTTAAGAAAATGAAAGTATCAAAAAAAATCACACTATTTGGTTTATCTCTAGCAGGTCTAGCTTTATTAGCTTTCCCTCATTCAGGTCAAGCCTTTGAGTTGGAAGAAGAATGGGTTATTAAGGGTGGGGTTAAGTATCAAGATGGCAAAATTCTTCGATTTAACAATGGCCATGAAGTGGATATCAAAGTCTTGGATTTGCCAAAAACTGAGAAAATCGAGTGGACGGTTAGTCTCAATGGTCAAGATCAGACTATCAATTTCCTAGGTCAAGAAAAGGACAAATCTATGGTCGGTACAGAGGGGCGTTACCTGAATTTCTATGTACCTTATGGCTATAGAGGAGATATCAAGGTAGAAGCCAAGAGCGGAAATGAAGTAAAGACCTGGTCCACTAAAGTAGTAGATGATGTATATAATGATGGCGGAAAGAGTGGTTACTTCCGTATTGACGAATCAAATGATCAACACACCTACCTTGATGCAAAATGGGACTATCAAACTAAGACCTACACTGCTACCTTACCAGAGACTCTCAATGGTCAAAAAGTGTTTGCTTGGGAAGACGACTATGTAGAATTGAAACTTCAAAAACCAGGAGTTATCAGTCATTCCTACAGAGGGGGAGGAGCCTTCAAAATACTTTATCCGATTCTAAAAGCAGAAAGCTGGCTAAAAAAGAATTACAGTGAAAAGTGGTACTATCAAAAACAAGGTCAATTAGTTAAAAATGCTTGGGTTAAGGACAAGGGAACTTGGTACTTTATGAATGATAAAGGAGTCATGTTCAATCAAACTTGGCTCTATCAGGGTGGCAACTGGTATGCCTTTAAATCATCAGGAGCTATGATTGCTAGCAATTGGCTATATGATAATAACTCTTGGTATTACCTAAAGGACTCAGGTTCTATGGCGACAGGTTGGATCAAAGATAGTGGATCTTGGTATTATCTAAACAACTCAGGTTCTATGGTAACAGGATGGGTAAAAGATAGTGGATCTTGGTACTACCTTGCTTCAACTGGTAAGATGCTTCACAACACCTATACACCTGATGGTTACTATGTAGATGCCAGTGGCGCTTGGAAATAAATTTTAAACAGAGAAAATCTACTGAGAAGGTAGGTTTTCTTTTTTAGTCAGTGAATAATATATAGTAGATTGAAACTAGAATAGTACATCTGGACTTCTAAAACATTACTAGAAATTGATTTGATTGTCCTGATTGATTTGTCCTATTTTTATTTCATTTTACTATAGAATAAAGTAGATCAGAAATTTAGCAGGGTTATTCTCTTTTACTAACAATCTGCTTACAAAAATTAAACAAGAGTATTTTAAAAATTAGACCCATTGTGAACTTTAGTAGTAAACAAAAATCTGGGAAAAAAGTTTTATAGTCATTTAGTTTTTAAAAAGCGTTCCAAACATTCAAAAATAGTTGGGACTTCCCTTAATAAATCTGTTACTTTCTTTTTCAAGATAGCCCAAGCTTGCTCAATAGGATTCAAATCTGGTGAATAAGGCGGTAGAGGTAAGAAAAAGTGTTTATCTTGGATGCAGAGTTCATCCAAAATGTTCTTGGGATCAAAACTAGCATTGTCCATGATAATAACATGAGGTGTCTTCAAAGCAGGCAGGAGTTGCGTTTTGAACCACTCCACAAAGAAATCGCTTGTCCTGCTGTTCTTGTAAATCATGGGAGCTATAAACTCTCCGTCTACTTGTCCTGCAACAATTGAAGTTCGCTCAAAACGACGTCCGCTAATCTTTTCATAGACTTTCTCCCCTCTAGGAGCCCCTGCATAAGGACGATAGAGGTAGCGGT